>CANREH010000010.1 GCA_947629585.1 uncultured Lachnospiraceae bacterium
GAAAACGTAGGAGGAGTCGAGACTTTCATTACTATTTGTGCCGCCAACTGAAAGGCGGCGGAATGGAGATTAAAATGAAACTGACAGTAGCGGGTACGCAGAAGGAGTTTCGGGACGGGCTCACGCTGCGGGAGCTTGTAGAGGAAGAGAAGGTGGAAACGCCGGAATATGTGACGGTATCGGTAAATGACGATTTATACGGAGCCGCGGATTTTGACCAGACAGTATTAAGCGATGGGGCAGTTGTAGAGTTTTTGTATTTTATGGGAGGAGGCGGGAACATTGGCATTTACGAATGATCAGCTGGAGCGTTATTCCCGCCATATTATTTTAAAAGAAGTTGGTGTAAAAGGACAGAAAAAGTTATTGGACAGTAAAGTGCTGATTATCGGGGCCGGCGGGCTTGGCTCACCGGCAGCCATGTATCTTGCGGCGGCAGGCGTCGGGACGATCGGGATTGCCGATGCGGACGTGGTGGATTTATCGAATCTGCAGCGCCAGATTGCCCATGCCACGAAAGATGTGGGAATCCCGAAGGTGCAGTCCGCAAAGGAGACGATGGAAGCGATGAACCCGGATATCAAAGTCAACGCTTACCAGATGTTTGTAAAGGCGGACAATATTATGGACTTAATTGCGGATTATGATTTTATCCTGGACGGAACGGATAACTTCCCTGCAAAATTCCTGATCAATGACGCCTGTGTCATGGCGAAAAAGCCGTTTTCCCATGCGGGCATTATCCGTTTCCAGGGACAGCTTATGACCTATGTTCCGGGAGAAGGGCCGTGTTACCGCTGTATTTTTAAAAATCCGCCGCCAAAGGAGGCTGTCCCTACCTGTAAGCAGGCGGGCGTCATCGGGGCTATGGGAGGCGTGATCGGCAGCCTTCAGGCTATGGAAGCAATTAAATATCTGCTGGGAGTCGGAGAGCTTTTGACAGGCACGCTGCTGACTTATGACGCGCTTAAAATGGAATTCCGCAGGGTGAAGCTGCCGCATGAGGTAAAGGACTGCCCGGTCTGCGGGGAGCATCCGAGCATAACGGAACTGATTGATTACGAGCAGGCGGAATGCGGCGGCTTTTAGGAGGGAACGCAGGTGGAGTTTAATACGGCATTGCTTCATGGAAATTTTCATGGAGATGAGGCGACGGGAGCGACGCTTTCCCCGATTTACCAGTCAAGCGCATTTGGACAGAAGACTGCGGAGCAGATGGAAAAGATTTTCCAAAATAAGGCGCCAGGATTTTTGTATACACGGATCGGAAATCCGACGACGGCTTCTTTTGAAAACAGGATGACCTATCTGGAGGGCGGCATCGGTTCGGTTGCCGTTTCTTCCGGCATGGCGGCAATTACTGCGACATTTTTGAATATCTTAAGATCCGGGGATGAGATTATTTCCAAAACGTCCGTTTTTGGCGGGACCCTGGATCTGTGGAAGGATCTGGAAAACTTCGGGATTACCGTAAGGTTTGTTGACGATCTTACGGAAGAGGAACTGAAGCGGACGGTCAATGAACATACCAGGGCAGTGTTTGCGGAAACGATAGGAAACCCGAAGCTGGATGTGACAGATATAGAGTCAGCGGCGAAACTAATTCACAGTTACCAGCTTCCGCTGATTCTGGACAATACGGCGGCGACGCCATATCTTGTCAGGGGGATTTCACTGGGAGCGGATATTATCATCAATTCTTCTTCCAAATATATTAACGGGAACAGCAATTCGATCAGCGGCGTGATTACCGACAGCGGAAATTTTGTATGGACAAAAGAGCGCTATCCTGCGATGAAGGATTATGTAAAGTTTGGAAAATTTGCGTTTTTAGCCAGATTGAAAAACGATACATTTCGGAATATCGGATGCTGTATCAGCCCGATGAATGCTTACTATAATTCACTTGGCCTGGAAACGCTGGGCATCCGTATGGAACGCCACTGCCGGAATGCAGAGAGGCTTGCGGAGAGTTTGGAGGGGCTTGAGGGAATAAAAAGCGTCCATTACCCGTTGCTTTCCTCCAGCCCTTACCATGAAACGGCAAAAAAAGTGTTTGGTGAAAAAGGAGCCGGAGGAATTTTTACGCTGCGTCTGTATACAAAAGAACGGGCGTTTGCTTTTATCAATCAGTTAAAGTACGCAGTCAATGTCAGCAATATCGGTGACACGAAAACGCTGGTGATCCATCCGGCTTCCACGATTTATGCGCACAGCAGTAAAGAAGAGCGGGAAAAGGCGGGCGTTTATGACGATTTCATCCGCGTCAGCGCGGGAATCGAGCAGGCGGAGGATTTAATCGAGGATTTTAAGCAGGCGCTTGCTTTTGTCAATGAAAGAATCCCTTATTTGCTCTAAAAACTTTTCTGCAATCGGGGTAAATGCAGGGTGTTTTTTCCAGATTAAATAAATCTCTGCCTCAAGGCGCGGGGCTAAAGGGCGGAATACCAGACCGCTTTCCCGGCTTGTGTCAATCAGCTTGTCAAAGGTAAGGAGGAAGCCGAGCCCTTCTTTTACAAAGAGAGAGGCGTTGTAGGAAAGCCGGAAGGAGCCTTCCAGATGGAGTTCGCTGATACGCTCTCCGCACCAGCGGGGGATATCTTTGCGCCAGCCCTGCCCTGAACAGAACAGGGGCAGTCCCGCTAAATCGTCAAAGCATATCGTTTCTTTCCCGGCAAGGCTGCAGTCACAGGGCATGATTAAGCCCCAGATATCCGCCTCCGGAAAGCACAGGCTGTTGTATTTTGCAGAATCCGGTTCTTCGGCGAGTACTGCAAAATCCAAAAGCCCTTTGTCCAGTTTTTCCGTTACCTGCTCGGTATCCCCGCTGGTGATATGGTAGCGCAGTCCCGGATAAGACTGTTGGAAGGTATTGATTTCCCGTGCCAGATAGCGGATCTGGCAGGATTCGGCAAGCCCGAAATAAATGTCCCCTCCGGCAATGTCGTCTAATGCGGCAAATTCGTCTGTGATTTTATCTGCCATTTTTACCAGATCTTCCGCTCTTTTGCGGAGCAGGATTCCTTCGTCGGTCAGGGAAATGCTGAAGCTGTGGCGGGTAAATAATTTTTTCCCAAGCTCTTCCTCCAGGGCCTGTATCTGTTTTGACAGCGTCGGCTGGGTAACGTGAAGGTACTGCGCGGCGCGGGTCATATTTTCCTCTCTGGCTATTGCCAGAAAATAACGAAGTGTGCGGATTTCCATTATGTCCTCCCTACGATATTCCTGAAAAGAATATCATGAAATAAATAATAACTATTAGCAGGATAAAAGTCAAGGGTGTATGATAAATACAAAAAAAGAGAGGACGGTAATGAAAATGGAATTAAAGCTTACAAGTGAGTGGGATAAGACATTCCCAAAAAGTGAAAAGGTGGAACATAAAAAGGTGACGTTCCATAACCGATACGGCATCACATTGGCAGCAGATATGTATACGCCGAAGAATGCAGACGGCAGGCTGGCGGCGATTGCCGTCTGCGGTCCGTTTGGTGCGGTCAAGGAGCAGGCGTCCGGGCTGTATGCGCAGACTATGGCGGAGCGGGGCTTTCTTACGATTGCTTTTGATCCTTCGTTTACCGGGGAGAGCGGCGGGCAGCCGCGCTATATGGCTTCGCCTGACATCAATACCGAAGATTTTCAGGCGGCGGTAGATTTTCTTTCTCTGGAGGATCAGGCAGACCCGGAACGGATTGGCATTATTGGTATCTGCGGCTGGGGCGGCATGGCAATCAATGCAGCGGCATTGGATACCCGTATCAAGGCGACCGTTGCCTCTACGATGTATGATATGACCCGCGTAAATGCGAACGGATATTTTGATTCCGAGGATTCCGCAGATGCAAGATATGAAAAGAAAGCCGCCTTGAATGCGCAGAGGCTTGTCGATTATAAAAATGGTTCCTATGCGCCTGGCGGCGGCGTAGTCGATCCTCTGCCGGATGATGCGCCGTTCTTTGTAAAAGATTACTACGATTACTACAAAACAGAGCGCGGTTATCATTCCCGTTCCTTAAATTCCAATAGCGGCTGGAATGTCATCGGCTGCATGAGCTTTATGAACCAGCCGATCTTACAGTACAGCAATGAAATCCGCAGCGCTGTTCTTGTAGTGCATGGTGAAAAGGCACATTCCTGTTATTTTAGCAGGGATGCCTATGCCGCTATGGTAAAAGAGAACCCTTATGCGGATAACAAAGAACTGCTGATTATCCCGGACGCTGTCCATACCGATCTCTACGACGGAGGCGGGAAAAATGCCATTCCGTTTGATAAGCTGGAACAGTTCTTTCGGGAGAATTTAAAATAAAGCCGGGGCTTTTATTTACAGTTCCTTAAATTTTTTAAAATTTCATAAGATATTTCCATATTTCCGCGTCCGGTGCCGATTTGAAGTTCCGGCTTGTTTCTGCCATGAAAATCGGTTCCGCCGGAAATAGAAAGGTGATAGCGCATGGCAAGCTTCCGGACTATTTGTTCGTCATCTCCTGTGTTGGAGGAATAAATTGCTTCCAAACCGCCCAGTCCATGCTCTGCGAGCCTTTTTACCAATGTTTCCAGTTCGTCCATTGGCAGTTTATATAAGAGCGGATGCGCTAAGACAGGAATGCCGCCTGCGCCACGGATAAGCTCTATGGCGTGTTCTGGTGAGATATAGTTTCTAGTGACATAGTAAGGTCCGTCAATCTGGAGATATTTAAAGAAGGCATCTTTTATATTTTCTGCGTAACCATGCCTGGCAAGATATTTGGCGAAATGCGCCCTTGTAATTACAGTTCCTTCTTCTTCCTCAGCTTCCAGTTTTTCTATGGAAATGTCAATACCGGCATCTGCAAGGTTTTTTGCCATTTTAATATTTCTCATGACCCGTTCTTTCCGGACGTTTTCGAGAACGGAAACAAGCTCTTTATTTTTATGATCGATCAAAAGACCGAGCATATGGATATCCCTGTCTTTATAGCCGACAGAAATTTCTACGCCGGGAATAACTTCAAGAGGATGTTCTGTATGTTCCCATTGTCTGGCTGTCTCAATGGCCTCCTCTACGCCTGCCGTCGTGTCATGGTCGGTCAGCGCAAATGCTGCAAGACCGGCTTTATGTGCTGTTTCTGTTACTTCTGCAGGGGAATAAGTGCCGTCTGATACACTGGAGTGTACATGTAAATCGATTTTTTTCATAATCAGAAATCCTTTCCGTATAATTCAAGACTCGCTTGCAGGTCTTGGTGCAGGAGTTGAGCCTGCGTCAAGTCTAAGCGGTTACATCATACACCCAAACAGTTTTTTTGTAAATCCCATAGTTTTAGGACATATTTTTCCTGAATGCAGCATATATTATTGCAAAGGAGAAAGAAGAAAGGAACTGGGAGTTATGAATTATACAGCGCATCGTATACTTAGTATTTTGAGGGCAATTTTGATTTCCTATGTTTTTACCGGAATTGTACTTTTGCTTCTTGCGTTTTTATTGATGAAAACGGATGTTTCTTATAATTTCCTTCGCGGGGGAATGATATTTTCCTATCTGTTTTCTTCCCTGGTAGCTGGTTTTGCGGCAGGGCATGGGGCAAGATCGAGAAGGTTTTTGTGGGGGATGGCGGCGGGATTTTTGTATTTTGCCATTCTTTTTTTAGTGTCATTTCTTATGAATAATATGCTGATTACAGCGCCGGGAACCATGGCGATGATTTTTGTGATGTGTACTCTTGGCGGGATGTTCGGAGGAATGTTCAGTTAGCTGATTTTTGTCTTTTATTAAGTGATGGATTTCTTTTTCTAAAAGGAAGTAGTGGGAAGAAGACCCTGCATGAGGAGTGTCTGATTAGAAAGGGAAAAATACAGGCTTGCTGCATAAAAGCGGTGGTGCGTACAGATCATTGAGATGGTGTTGCTGATAGGTCAGCGAGTTTCGAAGGAGGTTGTACAGGGACAATTTTGAATAAGAGAAAAGAAAGAGTGAAAAAATACATGAGAGAAAGGAGAAATTATCCATTATGACATTTGAGGAATTATATAAAGAAGTTGTAAGAGCGAAAGCAGTCGGGACGGAGTTTGTGCCGGAGCTGTCAGAAAAGGAGCAGCATCAATTAAACTGTCTGCTTCACCCTTCGGAGCAACCTTTGGTATGGAAATTGGAACCCTGTGACTGTAAGGAAAAAGAGTGCGCTGCATCATGTATTTTCCATGCTTTGGAAATAAAGGACGGGGAAGTGATCTTAAATCCTGAAAATTGTGTCGGCTGTGCCGAATGCATAGAAGCATGTAAGGCCGGGAAGCTTACGTTCAGCCGGGATACGGTAAGGGCGGTTGAGCTTTTAAAGCAGACGGATACATCAGTATATGCGCTGATGGCACCAGCGTTTGCCGGACAGTTCGGGGAGAAAGCGACGCCGTCGAAACTCCGTGCTGCCATGAAGCAGATTGGTTTTTCCGGAATGATTGAGGTGGCGGCGTTTGCAGATATCCTGACCTTAAAAGAAGCGCTGGAATTTTACCATAACCAGGAGAAGCCGGAAAATTTTCAGCTGACAAGCTGCTGCTGCCCGGTATGGATTTCCCTGATACGCAGGCATTTTCAGGAAATTGCCGGACATCTTCCGCCTTCCGTTTCGCCGATGATTGCCGCGGGAAGGATTGTAAAAAAATTACAGGAAGGTTCAAAAACCATTTTTATCGGGCCGTGCATTGCAAAAAAATCCGAAGCAAAAGAAAAAGACCTTGCCGGAGCCATTGACTGTGTATTGACTTTTCAGGAGATGTCGGATCTTCTGGAGATATTTAAGATTGATTTTGATGTTATTGAGGAAGATGAAAAAGAGCATTCCGCCAAAACCGGACGGTTATATGCCAGGACGGGCGGCGTCAGCAGTGCGGTAAAAGAATGTGTGGAAAGCTTTACAGATCGGGTTACGCTGAAGCCTGTTTTTGCAAACGGTGTAAAGGAATGTAAAGAGCTTCTGGAAAAAATCCTGGCAGGGGAGATTGAGGGGAATTTTTTTGAAGGGATGGCTTGTCCGGGTGGCTGTATCGGCGGTCCGAAAAGGATTCTGGATGTGGAAAAGGCAGCGGGGATTGTTGGCCGATATGCAAAGCAGGCGCCGTACCAGACGCCGGGGGAAAATCCTTACGTGATTGAGATGATTGAGAAGCTTGGATTTCATAACGTGGAAGATTTTATCAGGGACAGCGATATTTTGACAAGGACATTGGAGGAGACTTAAGGATCATGGGGTGTATATGGACAGACCAGAGCAGGGACCAAAGGAGATAAAAGATCTCGAAAACTTTCGCACAGGAAGCGGAGCTTAAAGAGATTGTGACGATTATGACGAGTTTACCTGATGAAGAACATAATATCAAAATGACAGCGTAAAGGCGCATAGAACAGAAAATTGTAAACCATGCGTCTTTTTTTGCGCAACTGTTTCGGACTGTTTCCACCATCCTTTTACTATGCCTATACCGAGGAAGAAGTCAGGTGCATCGCAAATAGAAACACTGGAAAAGCTGCGCTCTATGATAATTTTCGCCATAGATGTCGGAAGAATGGAGAAAGTTAATGAAAATGCAGTTGGAAAATGGGTGGATTGTGGTAGAATATGAGTGAAAAAGATCGGTAGTTGAAAGGGAGAAGCCAGAGGTGTTTTTTCATTCTTTATTTGTGCCAAAAGCAGGCACAAATGGCATCACGCCTTTGGCATGATACAAAATATGATTTTTAAAGAAAAAGACATGGACTTAATGATAGATGGGATGGGTATCGTATTTTACTCACCGGAAACAAACAAAGAATATTCCGAAGGGTTATGACTTCTTTGGAGAAGAATATGAAAATGAGGAAGGATAAAAAAATACATAACCGCATAGTAGAACTGGCGACATCCCTGATGAATTACAAGGCGGAACATGAAGGCGTAGAGCTGGCAGATATGGAAGAGGAATTGTTCCAACTGAGATACTTCCAGCAGCACATAATTAAAAACAGTAGAAAGCATTTGTAGAATGTATAAAATGGATTACTGGCGTTTATAAATGTGCCGGTAATCCATTTATCTGAATTAGTACCTTGAGAAATTTTAGTAGTGGTGCCTGGTACTTCACAAATGTAATATTTTGTTTCAATTTATAAACATCGCGTCCCCGATGTGTCGATTTTGAAATGATTTTCTTTCTTTGTAATTTATATTTGTGAAACTGCTTAGAAAATAATGATACCATAGAAATGACAAGAAAAGCAAGGGGCAAACAGTTTATTAAAAAAAACTATTGACAACGGTAATGCAGATGCTACGATACGGATACGATAAAAGATGAAATAATTAGGAGGAGATAGCTTATGGATAATAAAAAAATGATTGGAACGATTGAAAAGAAAACAGGAGTTAAAGTTGAGAAGGTTTTAGAAGTAAAACAAAATGGAAAGGAAATTGCTTTTGAAGTAAAAATTGGAGAAACTAAATGCCTAAAGGGAGTTCTCAGAGAGTCAAGAAATCAGTATGGAGTATATTACAGATTTGTTTCCGCCAGTGAGTATGAAATGAAAGCTAAAAAGCCGTCAAAAGAAGCTGGCAGGAAACTGAGAACAAAAACAGAGCATCTTTGTTGTGCTGAAAGGAAGGATATTATCAATTTTGCAGAGAAAAATATAAAAAGTTTAATGGATGGATCTGCGACATTTAGGGAAATTGAAGGACCTGCCAAAAATGACACAGTGATTCGGTTTGTGCTTATACAAAAGGTAGATGGAATCAGGGTTAAGGAGGATATTGACATTATGGACATTAAGAAAGGCATTTTGGAAAATTAATGGATTGACGCCCCGAAAAAGAATCTTCGGGGCGTCTGTATTCAGTTAGGCTGCCTGTATGAGAATGTGTGGGACATGCCATTCCTAAACACAATAGTGCGGATTAGCCCGTTATAAATTGTTATGTTGTCTATAACGCTTAGGACGAATGATTTTAATGTTTCTGCATCTACGGAAATTGCAAGACGCTTGTAGTTGATGTAGTTTCGGTTGGTAAGTTTTTGGACAATGATAAACTCGCTTGCCCGTTTTATAAATAACTCGTCTGATATTGATTGGTTCCATCCGTCTGATTCGGCAAAGCCTATCTGTTCATTTATTTCTTCAATAGAGTTTATTAATTTATTTTTCTGGGTTATGTATTCCTGTTCCGGCATGGCTTCTTCTGAATAGAGGTAGAGGCTGGTAAGCCGTTCCATGGCACGCTCTGCTCGCTGTTTTTCTTTTTTCAGGCGGGAAAGCTCTGAATCTGTGTTTTGAGGTTCTTTTATTTTCGCGTCCTTGCCAAAGACTTCGCCTGTTATTTTTCCGGAAAGCAGGACATTATAGAGATCGTTTAACCCTTCGCTGTCTATGCTGGCAATATTTCTGAAAGTATTGCCTGTGAGGAGGCGTGCTTGCAATTCTTCCGGTGATGATATCGAGGAAAAGCTGCGCTGGGCATTCAGCATATTCAGGATGTAATTAAAAACGAATTCCCCGATAATTGGATCGGAAACGGATTTGTTTGTGCAGGCATTTATGTTTTTTCTGCGAGTTGGGCATGTATAGTTTGAATATTGCCAGTCTTTTTTTGCAGATACCGGCGATGCTCCCATAAGCTTCCCACAGTTCCCGCAGCATAAAAGGCCTGAGAATATATGTGTATGCTTTGATGAATGGTACATATTCCTTGACCTGCATATCTTTGAGTTTGCATTAAGGATTGATATGATTCGCTCTTTTTGCTCACGGCTCACTAAAGCCGGATGGTGGTCTTTCACAGTTACCCATTCTGACTTGTCTTTTAGTTTTTGGCGGTTTCCTTCCTTTAGGCGATTGTATTGGTAGTCCCCACAGTAAAAATAACTGCGGAGGATAATAAGCAATGATACCGGAGACCATTCGTTTCCTGCCCTGCTCCGGTATCCTTTTTCGTTCAGGAAACGTGCTTCCCTGACTAAAGAATGCTGTTCTTCGTATAAATCATGAATCATTCTGGCAACGGTGCTTTCATTTTTGTTAAAAGAAAATTCTCCTGTTTCCGGACTGTAATCATATCCGTATGGAATCCTGCCGCCGTTCCAATGACCATTAGAAGCTCTGGAAATCATGGTGGCGGTCACACGCTCGGATGTCATATTTCGTTCCAGCTCCGCGAATACCAGGATAATTTTCAGCATTGCTTCTCCCATAGCGGTGCTTGTGTCGAATTGCTCATTTTTGCTGATAAAGGTAACGCCCAGACTTTTTAACTCATCATACATCATAGCAAAGTCAAGAAGGTTTCTTGATATCCTGTCGATCTTCCAGACAAGGAGATGGGTAAATATTCCTGTGCGGATTTGTGACATCATTTTTTGGAACATTGGGCGATCGGTATTTTTCCCGGAATATCCGGCATCTTCAAAAATTATAACGTCATCTGTTCCTAACATCAGTTTTGCATAAGCAATCAGATCCTGTTTCTGCATTGGCAGGGAATCGCGGTCAATTTGGTGCAGCGTGGACACACGGACATAAATTGCAACCCTGGCTTTTGTTCCAGAAGACAATTTTTTTAGTGCCATTATATACCTCCGTTTGTCTGATTTCCTTGTTTCCGGGATAGATAATCTGTTATACAGATAACCTTTTTTCACTGTCCTCTTTTGGGATTACTGACAGCATTCCATCCATATATGCAAGAAGACGCTCCCTTAATTCAGGTGTAAGCTCATGAAATTTACTGAGCAGTTCTTCGTCTTTTGAATTGGAAAAATCCAGCTTTTTGGGCTCATTAAATTCTTTGCCGCGCACAAGATAGTCTATGGATACATGGAAATAATCTGATATTTTAACAACAGTTTCAAGAGAGGGTTTTCCTTTACCTTTCCTCCAGTCAGTAAAACTTGAATTTGAAATTCCAAGTTCTGCAGTAAGCTGCTTTTCTGTTATTCCGGATTTGCCTATAAGTTCTTTTGTACGTTCCAAAAATGTTGACATGATATAATAGCCTCCCTTAAAAAAAATTGGAAAAATCCAATAATAATATTGACAACTTGGAAAATTCCAGCTATAATGTATTTGTAAGTTACAAATAATAAACGCTGATTGCTGAATGGAGCAGGGACAAAAAAACAAAGCAATCAGCATAGTACATTCTCATTTTATCATTGAATGAAGGAAATGTAAATTACAAAACAATAACGAAAGGAGGAAAACGGATGGGAAAAATCTTGCCTTCATGGTGCAAAGAGGTCAAATGCGAGCTAATAAAAAGGGATATGAGCGTAGCTGATTTGGCGGTGATAATTCATAAATCAAGGGAGTACACTTCCGCTGTAGTGAACGGAAGGATGTACTCAGAGCCAGCAGTAAAAGAGATTAGTGATGTGTTGAATATAAAGGAAACTGCCTGCTCGTTAAGTGAAAGTATATATCAAAAGGCTGGTGAATGAAATGGGAAAAGGTCCTGTGAACGAGAATAATAATGTGTATTTCAAGGCGAGGAAAAGAGCTGCGGAATACAACGAGAGGCTATACAGCAGGGAAGGGGCGGCAGAACTGCTCGGAATCCACCCGTCCACGCTTGCAGATTATGAGCTTGGAGGGACGAAGGTAGTTCCTGTGGATAAAGTGGTTCTGATGGCAGACTTATATAACTGCCCGGAACTGAAAACCGGATACTGCAAGCACGAATGCCCGATTGGGAAGTCAATGCCGCTGGCAATAGGGATTGCCTGTATTGAGAGCATAGTGATCCGGCTGATCCGAGGGCTTGATGCTGACAAGGTTAAGCAGATAGAAAGAACGCTGGTTGACATTGCCGCAGACGGGATTATTTCCGAAGATGAAAAGCCGAAATTGGAAGATATTTTGACAAGCCTTGACGAGCTGGCAATAGTCATCAGTGAGATGAAGCTGTTCTGTGAAAAGTCATTGAGAAGGTAGGTGCTGTATGGATGTTTCCAGGTTGATGGATGTTCTGAAAACTGAATATGGGATTGAAAATGAGAAACAATTTGATGAGGCAGTAAGAGAATCTGCCGGAATAAACCTTGGAATATTTACGATGCCATTAGAAAGGAGACAAAATGGAACTTACGATAGCGAAATACGCGCAGCTTGCCAATAGGAAAAGCTGGATTATAACCCATTCCGGCGCGGACTGGAAGCCGGAATACGAACAGGAGCTTGCTGGGATAGATAAAGAGCTGGCAGAGCTGCGGAAGGTAATTGACGAGTATCAGAAGGGAATGGCTGGAAAATGAGGAAAATGGAAAAAGCGAAGGCAATCTGCCTTGTTGAGAAAAAGGAAAAGCCGGGAATGGAATATGCCTTCTGGCAGACATACCGGAATTTGGGAAATAAGGAATGGAAGCTTACTTATGGCTCCAATGCAAGGGTGAACATCTGTCCGTCCTGCGGGAAGATAGGCTTCCACTTTAATGCAGAAAAGGGGGAGTATTCCTGCGGCGCACCGGAAACGGTTACGGCCCGTGAGCTTGGGAAGAGGATACTGAACCATGTAAGAAAGCGGCTTGAAACAGGAGGAGCTGCAGAAATCCAGTGTTTTTAAGAAAGGGGCAGTAATTATGGCAGAACAGAAGATTACAAAGAAGGAATATTTTGGCATAGTGCAGAGTGGGATCGAGACGGAATTGGAAGAAAATGTCAAGGCGCTTCCGAGCGGGTTTAATAAGCAGAGGTTCATTCTCAACTGCCTGTCTGTGCTGAAAGACAACCTGAAAGATTTTAGCGGGATAGACACTGCTTCGATATCAGCGGCATTTGCTAAGGGCGCATACCTCGGATTGGATTTCTTTAACGGGGAGTGTTATGTAATCCCATACGGCGGGGCGGCAAATTTCCAGACGGATTACAAAGGAGAGATCAAGCTGACAAAGAAGTATTCGAAGAATCCAATCAAGGATATTTACGCAAAGAATGTCCGGGAGGGAGACTTTTTCGAGGAGAGGATAACCGATGGCGTACAGTCTGTAAATTTCAGGCCGGTATCATTCAGCGACAATCCGATCATCGGGGCTTTTGCGGTGGTGCTGTTCAAGGATGGCAGTATGCTGTACGACACTATGTCAAAAGCGGAAATCGAAAGCACGAAGGACAATTACTCGAAGGCTCCGAACAGTCCGGCATGGAAGAAGTCTCCCGGTGAGATGTACAAAAAGACGG
Source organism: uncultured Lachnospiraceae bacterium (assembly GCA_947629585.1). GTDB lineage: Bacteria > Bacillota > Clostridia > Lachnospirales > Lachnospiraceae > MGBC100174. The sequence goes on from CANREH010000010.1 coordinate 13,181, forward strand.
TTCTCAGGAGGCTCTGCAAGCTGATTGATTTGGATTTTGACAATATCGAGCAGCAGAGGGCGTTCCAGGATGGATCGGACTTCGATCCACACAAGGAAGTGGTTATTGACGAGAATACATCGGTAGTTATTGATCCGTTCCAGAAGCGCAGGAATGAGGCGGGACAGCCGGAACCTGCACCGGCAGAGCAGACAATAGATGCAGACGGATTGATATTTGAGGAAGTTGGTTAAGGAGATGAGGGAAGATGAAACTGACAGCAGACAATTATTACAGCCAAGAGGCTAACAGGGAATACATGAGTGTTTCCCAGTTTAAAGATTTTTTTGGAACGTATGGACGGTTAGGCTGTGAATTTACAGCATTGGAGAAACTGGAAGGAAGATGGGAGGACGAACCAAGCACCGCAATGATGGTCGGAAGTTATACGGATGCATATTTTGAGGGGACTCTTAACAGTTTCAAGGAAAAAAATCCATCCATCTTCAAGAAGGATGGCTGCTTGAAAGCTGAGTATGCAAAGGCGAATGAAATCATTGCGCGCATTGAGCGTGATGAGTATTTCATGAAATATATGTCCGGCCAGAAGCAGGTCATTATGACAGGAGAGATAGGCGGAGCAGAGTGGAAAATCAAGATTGACAGCTACATTCCAGATGTGGCAATCGTGGATTTAAAGGTAATGGCATCCATTACGGAGCTGAAATGGGTAAAGGATCTTGGATACTTGGATTTTGTGAGGTACTGGAATTATGACATCCAGGGAGCTGTATACCAAGAAATCGTGCGGCAGAACACCGGGAAGTTACTGCCGTTTTACATCGCCGCTGCAACGAAAGAAAAAGAGCCGGACATCCGCATTATCCATGTGACGGACAATTATCTGAAAGAATCTATGGAGGTTGTCAAGGCAAATCTGCCAAGAATTCTCAGGGTAAAGAACGGAGAAGCAGAGCCAGACAGATGTGAACTGTGTGACTGCTGCAGGCACAACAGGGTATTGATGAAACCGATTTCCATTATGGATTTAACTATGGCGGTTTAAGAACATTTTTTATAGAGGTTCAAGTGATGAATAAGTTGGGATTTTTATGATATGGTGATTTTAAAATGGCATGGATAAGCGTACATGAAAAGATTATAGGAGGAAAATTAAGGAAACTTGCGAAAGAAATCGGCTGCAGCCAAAACGAGGCACTCGGTATTCTTGTGCGGTTTTGGCTGTGGGGAATCAATAACGCTGATAAAGAAGGCATGATCGTTGGTGCCGACAAAGAAGATATTGTTGAGATACTTACGGTTGGAATTGACAAAAAATATTCTTCTTATAAAGTCGTTGAAGCACTCATATCTACGAATTGGCTTGATATTGGATGTGACAGTAAATTATATATCCATGATTGGCATGACTGGCAGGAACAATGGTATAAAGCGGTTGAAATTCGGGAAAAGGATGCTGCAAGAAAGCGTGAGGAACGCAAACGCAAGAGAATTAAAAATATAAAAGTGTCATCATCTGATGTTGAAAATCAAGCAGAGAAAAATCCGAAATTTCAAGAAATCTCTAAAAATGAGCCAAAAATGTTTATAGAATCCACTTATACAAAAGATTTTGAAGAATTTTGGGAAATGTATCCCAGAAAAGTAGGGAAAGGGGAGGCTTATAAAAAATACCAGGCTCGTTTAAAAGATGGATGGAGTCCGTTGGAGCTTATGGAAGCTGCCAGAAATTATGCTTCTGTATGTATGAATAAAAAGACAGAAAAGGAGTATATAAAGCACGCAAAGACATTTCTTTCTGACAGCACCCCATTTATAGATTACCTGCCGCGAAAAGAAGAAACATTGCCGGATGATGACAGCGATTATTTCAAGGAATGGGGGGATTGAGCATGGATGGAAAGATTGCTGACGGAGACGAGCTGCTCCGCTGTCCTGTATGCGGGGAAACTATTGAAAAAGAAATCACGGTTTTAACAGCTAAGAAAATGAAAGTCCATTGCCTGTGCAGATGCCGGAGGACGGAAATAGAAGCAAGGGAAAGGAGGATGATGTTCGAGGAAGAGCAGATGAAGGTAAACAGGTTAAAAAACTTGAGCCTTATGGATACGAAGCTTGCGGACGCAAGACTCAGCAGTTACCTGGTAACGGACATAAACAGGAAAGCGTTTTGTGCAGCGAAAAATTATGTGGAGAATTTTCCGGAAATGTACCGGAGAAACCAGGGCATCCTGTTTTTCGGGGATGTTGGAACAGGGAAAAGCTATACGGCCGCATGTATAGCAAACGAGCTGATGGAAAGGCTGCAGCCGGTAATGATGACATCCTTCGTGAAACTGTTAAGCGATGCGGATCGTTTTAATGGCGAAATTTCCATATTCATAAACAGGATGAACCAGGTGAAGTTTTTGGTCATTGATGATCTCGGGGCAGAACGGGGAACTGATTTTGCGCTGGAAATTGTATATGACATTATTGACAGCAGGTACAGGAGCAGGAAACCTGTAATCTTAACAACAAACCTGCAGATTGAGCAGATGAAAGCATGCAGTAACATCCGGTACAGCAGGATCTATGACAGGATTTTTGAGATGTGCTACCCGGTGAAGCTGTATGGCCTGTCATTCAGAAAAAAAGAGGCAGCGGCAAGGTTTGCGGAAACGAAGGCGGTATTGGAGGGATGAATTATGGCATTAGAAAAGGTAGCAGAACTCAGCATCAGCAGGCTGGAGGACAGAAAGACGGTTACGGCAATTTTGCATGAAAACGGCTATACAGTTGGACCAGGAAAGAGAAGCAGGACTAAAACCGGCAAGCAGATAGATTACTATCTGAAAGTCTACATAGACAGCCAGGAGGTGTATGGCAATGAAAATGACAGATAATGAAATCGTTACAGAATACAGCATGGTAACAGAAAAGAGAAAGTATATTACAGCCCTTTCCATGCTGAATGGATGCAGTGTGGATACAATCAGGCAGATTCTTACTGATAACGGAGTGACAGATTTGCCGGAGGAACTGGAATGCAGAGTAAAAAAAGAAATCGAAGAGCCTGCCAGGGGTGAAAGCCAAACAGACGATTGCTTGCCGGAAGCAATTACCGGATGCGGGGGAGATATAGAACTTCCGAAATTTCTGTATTATCGGACGGCAGGCGAGCTGTTGGAAGCGCCGGACGACATGACAAGTGAAGAAAAGGATAGACTGGCGCGTATACAGGCGATACCGGAGTTGGTAAAAATACTGGTACATAAAGAAATCGACAGAATAACAGCGGAAATCATGGAGCGGGAAAAGCAGAGAGACATACTCATTGATTATCTGAATGGAGAGAGCATTAATGGATGAAGAAATAAAACAGGTTCAATTTTCAATCCCAGGACATCCGTTCGGAAAACAGAGGCCGAAGTTTTCAAGAACAGGACAGTATGTAAAGACTTACACGCCGGAAGAAACGGTAATCTATGAGAATCTGGTTAAGCTGATGTTTCGGGAGGCGGCGAAAGGCAGAATGTTTAAAGACGGAGAAATGCTTGATGTGCGCATCATTGCATATTACGAAATTCCGAAGTCCACAAGCAGGAAGAAAAGGAAGCTGATGCTGGAACATAAGATCAGGCCGACGAAGAAACCGGACTGGGATAACATCGGAAAGATAGTATGCGACAGCCTGAACAAAGTGGCGTATCATGACGATTCGGCAGTTGTGGATGCCCAGGTAAGGAAGTTTTACTCAGAACAGCCGAGGGTTGATGTAACAATCCGGCAGATTGGGGGGGGGGCGGAAACGGTGACTGAGGAAAATGCGATAGAGGTTGTGCTGTTTGCAAAACAGTACATGAGGAGTGGGTACGATCAGAAGGGGCTGGATATGGCAGTTGCATCTTTGGAAATATGCAGGGAGCTGAAAGAAGCTGGATATTGCCATAATTATCAGCAGGAGAGGCCGGATTTAGCAGCATGGATTGACAAAATTAATAAGCTTATAAAACGGTTGGATTAAAATAAAATTAAGGGAGGCAGACAAATGGCAGAAAGAAAGAAAACAATGGCAGAAACAGTGGAGGATAAGATGGTGAATGAGTTAGCGGTGGCGCAGCATGCAAAGATGGAGTTCCGCCTTATCAACCCTACGGAGGATGGCTTCCTTCGGGTGATTAAATGGAACAGGGAAGAGCTGGAGGCGGCGGTAAGGCAGAAAACAGCAGCTTATGAGAATGTTGTTTATACTGAGGACAATATCAAGCAGGCAAAGACGGACCGGGCAGAATTAAACAGGTTAGCAAAGGCGATTGATGAACGCCGGAAGGCTGTAAAGAAAATTATCAATGAGCCGTATGAGAAGTTTGAGGCTGAACTAAAAGAGATAACAGCGCTTATCAATGAACCGGTAAAACTTATTGATAAGCAGGTAAAGGCGTTTGAGGAACAGCAAAAGGAGGAAAAGAAAAAGCAGATTGAGGCAGCGTACAGGGAAGTGATTGGCGACCTGGCTGGCGTCCTGCCGTTTGAGAGAGTTTTTGATCCGAAATACCTTAACCAGACCTTTAAGCTGCTCCAGGCGCAGCAGGAGATTAAGAGCAGAGTGCAGACGGTGCGTACAGACTTGGAGACGATAGACAGCCTTGAAAGCAGGTACAAGCTGAATGCAAAGGATGTCTATATTAAGACATTAGACCTCAGCAGAGCCCTGGCAGAGAATAAGAGGCTGTCTGACCTGGAGGAAAAGTTAGAGGCGGAAAAGAGGCGCAAAGCGGAGGAAGAGGCCGAAAGAAAGCGCCAGGCTGAGGAGCGCCGGAAAGCGGCAGAGGAAAAAGCAAGGCTGGCCGAAGAGCAGAGAAAGGCGCAGGAGGCTCAGGAAAGGGCAGTTCAGGAATCTGTAAGTGAACAGCCGGAAACTGTGGCTGAAAGCCAGGAAAGCGGAACGCAGACATTTGCGGCGGCAGATCCGTTTGCCCAGAAGCAGGCATCTGAACCGCCGAAGGCTGAAGAGAAGAAATACAAGACAAGATTCTGCGCAGTAGGCACCAAGGAGCAGTTGAATGGGCTGGTCGAATATATGAAAGAAAATAATATTGAATACGGGAGGATTTAAGTATAGCGGAAAAATACGGGAAAGCTGCTGGTTTGTTTGTAAAGAAATGTTTAAAAATGCAGGAGGAATGATATGAATTTAATCAAGCTGAGATTTTTAAGAAACGGGAAACCACAGGGCCGGGAGTATACCTATATCAGCAGGTCAAAGGTGGATGTAGGGGATGTCGTAATAGTAAGACAGCCGGACAGAGAAGGAGCGGAAGTGCCGAAAGGCATCATTACAATGGTCAATGTTCCAGAAGCGGAGGTTGAAAGCTTTAAAGACAAGCTGAAAGAGATAATAGGAAAATTTGAGCCGAAGTGCGATGAATGTGAAAACTTTATTGCTTGCGGAGAGGGCGATCATATCTGCATGGCAGGAAATAAGAAAGTGCCGGTTATGGGGTATGAACCTGCAAAGGATTATCTGTGGTGCAATGGGACGAAGTTTAAGGAGAAAGGTAATTGAAGGCAATAATAAAATATCCGGGCAGCAAATGGTCAATAGCACAATGGATTATTGGATGCTTCCCGGAACACCACAGCTACTTGGAGCCATTCTTCGGGAGCGGCGCTGTTTTATTCAATAAGCAGAGATCCCACATCGAAACCGTGAACGATATGGACGGGAACATAGTGAATCTTTTCGAGTGCATCCGTGACGATCCGGAAAAGCTGGCCAGAGCAATCTATATGACGCCATACGCAAGGGAAGTCTATGACCGGGCATTTCAGGAAGTGCCGGAGGATAAATTCGAGAGGGCGCTGAACTTTTACATCCAGCTCAACATGGGCCACGGCTTTAGAACCACCGGGGAGAAGGCTGGCTGGAAGAATGACGTGCAGGGGAGGGAAAGATCCTACGCATCAAAGGACTGGTGCAGCCTTCCGGACAGAATCATGCAGGCGGCGGAACGGCTCCGGGGAGTGCAGATAGAAAACCGGCCTGCAGCAGAGCTGATTCCAAGATTTAATTTTGAGAATGTGCTGATATACTGCGATCCTCCATATATGCTGAATACCCGGCATGGGAAACAGTACAGATGCGAAATGGATGAGGCAGATCATGAAGAATTGCTGGAACTGCTACTGAAGCACAAAGGACCAGTGATTATCAGCGGCTATGAAACAGAGCTTTATAACAATATGCTGGCAGGATGGAGCAGATATGAAACCGTTGCATATTCACAGGTATGCTCCAAAAAGAGGGAAATTATCTGGATGAATTACGAACCGCCGGCAAGGCAGATGGAACTTGAGATATAAATTCAGGATTGAAAGGAGGATGCTAAGCAGTGGAAAAATATGAGATAACCATGACGCCAACCCGAAGGTGCAGGCGGTGCGGCCGGCTTCTGTTCAGCAGGGAAGCATTGGAAAATGGATATGGCTGCCAATGCGCAAAGCACGTCCGGCAGGAAGAGCTGGCAAGGAAGCCGATAGACGGGCAGATAAGCCTGATGGATTTTTTAAAAGCCGAAAACGGGGGATAAGATAATATGCCCAGAACAGGGCAAGGAGAAGGAGGTACAATACCACATGAGCAATTTTAGTATCTGCCGCTCGTGCGGCCGTCAGATTATGTGGATTAAGACGAAGGCAGGAAAGAATATGCCATGCGATCCAGAGATAATTACTTATAAAGCTGCCGCGGGCGGCAGGGAGAGGATTGTCACTACGAACGGGGAAGTACGCAGCGCAGAGCTTGTAGAATCCGGCACGCCGGGCGCAGACGGGTTCGGCTACATATCTCATTTTGCGACCTGCACTAATGCCGGGAGGCATAGAAGAAAATAAAAAGGGCAGCCCCTTGACAGAGCCGCCTGAAGATGTAACTGAATTATAGCTTGTATTCGGAAAACTGTCAAGGAGGCGGAAAGGAAATGGGAGAAATAAGGTACTTTTTAACGCAGGAGGATCTTAATACAGTAGCAGCGCTTGCGGGCAGGGAGGCTGTTGCTGCATACAAGGAAGAATATCTGAGAGAGGAAAGAAAAAGGGCGAATGAGAAAGTTTCCATCACAAGGAAAAAACTGGCATCGTACAGGCGGGTGAAGGCGTCCATTGAGGACACAGGCGAGTTTACTGAGGATGAGAAAATGGAGTACCGGTGGAAGTTCCTTGAGGACCTTATGGGCTCAATCCAGAATATCGTCACAAGGACGGAAAGCGCAGTGGTCAGCCTGGAGAAAAAGAAGCGGCGTGATAAATTTGAGATCCAGAGCATTGATAAGGCATTGGAACTGTATAAAGCTGAGGCAGAGCGGAGTACGAGCGCAGAGTTTAAGAGAAGATACCGGGAATTGATTGGGAAGTACATCAACGAGCCGGAAATGAGCGTGGCTGAAATTGCGGAGAAAGAATGCGTAACGGAGAAAACGGTCTATAAAGACCTGGGGATCGCCTGCGGAATAGTGGCCGCATATTTGCTTGGAATGTAGGAAATAAAGGCATCCTGGGGCTGTAACAAGGCGGCAGGGACTGTCTTGCTGGGGAGTAGAAAAAGAGTAGGTTTACGGGGGAATGGCAACGTGGTAATATGGTAGCATGAAATAGATATAAATGCAGTTTCCTCCCTAAACAAGAATAAGGCGCCGGAGTAATTCCGACGCCTTATTTGCATTCCTGCAGAAGAAACAAACGTCAGTTCGGGGGGGGGTGATAGTGTTTTGATTTCTTGTATGTTTGGAAATTTCGGAACACACATTCATAATTTGTTCATACAGCATGTTAAAGGAACATGGGTTACAAAATTCTTTCAGCTTTTTCAGGGAGATTGTTTTCTGCTCGGGGTATTTTTCATTTAAAACGCTTGTAGGGCAGACATAAAATTCCCACCATGAGAGATCAAGGATGTTCCTTCTGCGGTCTGTCGCCGTGTAGAGAGTGAATACATACATATCGGAATTTCTTTGGCGGGCTGCTTCTGTCGGGTAGTCGCCTGTTTCGTCCGGCAGCTTTGCCGGGGCTATGCTGAACGATATTTTATCCGGATGTTTTATGTCCCAGACCTGAACCATTGCCGCCGATTTTACTTCGATATGGGCAGCACGTCCAAGAGATGGGATCCAGGGACCGTCGAGGTCATACGGCTCCAGCCCTGTTTTCATTGTCATGTTCTCATGGACATTGTTCTGATCCAAAGCTGACTTGACAATAAATTCCGCAAGGGTGCCACGCTGCATATTGTGTAACAAATTGGAATAGGCCCATTTCCAAAAATCCAACACAGAATATTGGAGATAGGAGCCATCGTTAATAAGTTTTTCGTCTCCGTTATACATTGTTTCCTCACCTTCTTTGTAATTTGATACAAGGATTATACCAAAGAAAACGGTAAAAGTACAGAAAAAGGATGGCTGCATTATAAAGTGGTATGGAAAAGAATCCATAGGAACAAAGTTTTTGCTTTCTGAAAGGAAGAAATTATGGAAAAGAAAATTGAAATATGTAAAATGCGGATTGGTGATTTAAAGCACAATTTTGGAAATCCGAGAAAAATTTCAAAAAAGAAGATCGAAGAACTTGAACGGTCTATGGACATGTTTGGTGATTTTGGCCTTTTTCTTGTGGATGAGCAAAATAATGTAATTGCAGGAAATCAAAGATCAATCATTCTGTCAAGACGCGATCCGGATATTATGGTTGATGTCAAGCGGCTGATTGGGTATTCTGAGGCAGAGCTTCGCTCAATCAATATTATGGACAATACTCATGCTGGTGAATGGGATTTAGAACTTCTTGCTGACTGGACAGCGGATCTTAATCTCGATCTTGGCGTTGATCTAAATAATAATAATCCACAGGAAAGAGAAATTGCAGACATGGAGTTAATCCGGTATGAAAAATACAATTATGTTATGATTGTCTGCAAAAATGAGATTGACTATAATGATTTAATTCGGAAGCTTGGGATTGAAGGGCGGAAGGTAGCAGTTACGAAAAAAAGGAAGATTAAGGCAAGGGCTGTTTGGTACGATCAGATGAAGGCTCAAATTGTAGAAAAAAATGATTGAAGACAGTAGAAAGAAGGCTGATGATGAGATATTTGATAGTAGCGGCGCATCCGGATGATGAAGTTTTAGGCGCGGGAGCAGTCATGCATAAGGCATCCATGCAAGGAGACAGTGTCTATGTATGCCTTCTCAGCCATTGGAGCCCTACCAGGGATGATAATTTGGAAAATGGAATTTCTGCCAGCCATTCCATTTTGGGAGTTAAGAAGTCTTATATTGGGGATTTCGGCTGTATGAGATTTAAGGATGAGGATCATCATGCGATGGTCAGATTTATAGAGACATCTATCAGGGACTGCCGCCCTGACGTATTGGTTACGCATCACCCTTCGGATATTCATATTGATCATGGAATTACATCAGAATGCTGTTTAGAGGCCGGGAAGTTGCCGCAGCGCCAGATAGATGATGTTTCTGCCATCCGGAAGATAATGTTTATGGAGGTTCCTTCTTCAACGGATTGGAATATAAATCCGGTTAATGGCGTATTCACGCCAAATGTGTTTTTTGATGTCAGCAAGGATGACATTGATGCAAAAATATCTGCAGTTGGCGTATATCGTGATGTTATGAGAAAATCCCCGCATCCTCGTTCCTGCATATCACTTAATGCCCTTGCTGTTGTTCGGGGAAGCCAGTGTGGGAAGAAATATGCGGAGGCATTTCAGATGGTATTTGGATTGGAGGTATAGCTGTGGAGATAGTTTCTATTCATCAGCCTTGTTATATCCCATACCTGGGAATATTTTATAAAATATGGCAGTCAACAAAATTTGTATTCTTAGACGATGCCCAGTATTCCAATGGATATGTATTTGATTGGAACAGGATTAAGACGCCGCAGGGAGAAACCCGTTTAAAAATTCCTTTGGAACGGAAGTTTGGTGATTTATTGACAGAAGTAAGGACAAAGGATTTTTTGGGATGGAGGGAGAAACATTTAAAAACAATAGAAATGAATTATAAAAGGGCGCCGTATTTTTCGGACGTCTTTTTTGATTTTAGGGATTGTTTAATGTCTGGATATAAAAGCCTTGCAGAGTTAAACATAGCAACAATGAAGCTGTTTATCAACAAGTTTGGATGGCGTCTGCCTGTTCTTCGTTCTTCGGATATGGGATTGAATGCCAAGGCGGAGGATAGAGTGATTCAAATTGTAAAGTCCGTTGGAGGGGATGTTTATTTGTCCGGCACAGGAGGCAGGAATTATCAAAAAGAAGAACATTTTACCCAGGCAGGCATTTCTTTGGTTTATTCTGATTTTTGTCCGTTGGAATATAGGCAGCAGTGGGGAAGTTTCCGGCCGAATCTGTCAGTCCTTGATTACTGTATGAATGAAGGATTTGATATTGGCAGCTTTTTTAACAGGGTAAAGGAGGCAGTTCTGGATGGATAAGGATGAGGATAAGGAACTGACACTTGGGATTTATGTGCAATCTTATCACCGCTATAATAAAATACTTACAATGGATTTATTGGAAAAGTGTGTTTATGTTGTGCGGGCCAGTGAAGAAGATAAGTATAGAGATGCAGGGGTTGAGAATATACTGGCTGTTCCAGATGAGGAAATTAACAATGCAATCAAAACATACTGGTGGATAATAGATCATGCATCAGAAGATATTATTTTTGTTGCGGATGATGATATTGAAGATGTGATGTACCGTTTAGACAATACCACTCGGCTGAATAAAGACAAAGAAACTATTATGGCGGAGATTGAGAGGATTGCGCAGTTGATGGCGGATCTTAATATCGGGTATGCCTGCATAGACGCAACGGGTATTCCGTATGGTTATGACGGGGAATTTGCTTTTAAAGGCACTTCCGGATCTATGAAGTGGGTATATAAGAAGGCATTAAAGGCAAGGCCGGACGAGAAATGCAGGTACAATTATGATTTGGATCTTGTTTTGCAGGAGCTGCTTCATAACCGCATTATTTTAAAACCCCGGTATATTATTTGCAAAGATTATCAAGATGTCAATGCTGGCGGCGACAGTTCCAAGCTGCGGCAGGATCAGATAGACAGCATTGAGAACATGAAGCGGAAATGGGGAAAGTATTTTAAGTATAATTACAAGAATAACAAGCCTCAGATTAATGTTCCTCGATAAAATAGTTAATTTTTTCCAATTTTTATTTGACAACGGTGGCGCAGGTGCTACGATTTGCTATACGCCATTAAAAAAAATAAAATAAAAGGAGGAAATGATTATGGCATATAACTTGATAACAAAAAATAACCACAACATGTATGACATGTCATCTATGATGCAGAAAGCAATCAGAAGATGCAACCCGAATCTTGCTGGATATGCAGCATATGAACTGTTTGGCAGCTTTCATACTTATATGTGGAAACGCCTGCTGGTGATATCGGCAGAAGATTGTTATGGTATCATGACGAAGGAGATTATTGCGCTGAAAATGGCGGATGATATCTGCAACAAAGGCAGAAAAGGTTATGACAAAGATCCGCTGTTTGCTGCTAAGGCAGTCACTCTTCTCTGCCTGGCAAGGAAGAACAGGGACGCTTGTTATGTTGCCTGCAATTTCATGCTTCCAGATCGGACACTGGATGAATCTGAAATTGAGCATGTTGACATTACAAAATGCAGTCTTGGGGTAGAGGGGATACCTGACTGGGTGTTTGATGTCCATACTCTTACTGGAAAGAGGCGGGGCAAGACCGATCTTGACATGACGATTGAAGAACAGGAAGCATTGGAGCCTAAGCAGATTTCCCTTTTTGATTTTTGTTCATGGGAAAATTATTACACATGGGCCAGGGAGAAAGGTGATGTCGGGGATAAAGAGTGGAAGAAATTCCAACAGTTTAAGAAAGGGAAAAAATTAGAGCCGGACTCCTATTAAAAAACCAGTATTTTTTCTGGAAAGCCTGTGGAGACTGGAGGTGGCGAATGATGAAGAAATCGGATATTGTTAGGGAAGCAGTAAAAGCCGGGGAGTGGAAGAAGGCTCTCAGGATTGCAAAGGACTTTCGGATAAATATAACAAAGGCACAGAGAGATACAATGACAAGAGCTTATGAGTGCATGGTGCATCCGGAATTTTATAGGCAGATAGGTACAGACATACCTGGAGCAATAGCGGATGGAAAAGAAGCTGTCAGCTCTTTATATGGGGCGTAAAGCCATGAAAACGTAATAGGAAATAAATTTATCAACGGAACCCGGAAAAAGGTAGCACATGGCTGCAACGGGTTCCATTTTTATGCCTGCGGAAAGGCGGTGAGGAGGTGGCGCAGAAAGATTTAAAGCCTGTACGAACCACAGAAGAAGCAAAGGCAAGGGGAAGGAATGGAGGAATAAAATCAGGCGAATCAAGACGGGCAAAAAAGAATATGCGAGAGACTGCAAAAGCTATTTTGTCCATGAAGGTGATTGGAGAAACAAACAAGAAGAATCTTGAAGCATTTGGAATCAGCAAGTCCGATCAGAACTACCAGACTGCTGTTATTGTGCGCCTTATGCAAAAAGCGCTTATAGATGGAGACACATCTGCAGTCCGTCTTCTTGGCGAGCTTACTGGAGATTTGAATAAGTTTGGCTTTGCGGATGATGAGAGTGCAGATATTGTTGAGATGGCGTACCCTAATATCAATCTTCCACATAACGGCAGGGATGATAAAAAATATTCCAATGAGCTTTCTCCGCAGGCAGGCCCGCAGACAATGTTTATGGCATCAGGTGCTGATATTGTCATTTACGGGGGCGCTGCAGGAGGAGGAAAAACATATGCGTTGCTGCTGGAAGCTCTCAGGCATAGGGACGTCAAGGGCTTCGGCAGTGTGATATTCCGGCATAATTACAACCAGATCACTGCAGAAGGGGGCCTCTGGGATGCCAGCAGCAGGATATTTTCACAAGTGCCTGACGCACAGCCGAGAAAATCCCCGAAGCTCCATTGGAGGTTCGACAGCGGCGCAAAGCTTAATTTTGCCCATATTGAACGGGATGAAGATTTGAAATCATGGCAGGGTACAGAAATTGCCTATATCGGTTTTGATGAGCTGACGCATTTCTCAAAGCATCAGTTCTTATACATGCTTTCAAGGAACAGGACGACATGCGGCATACGGCCATATGTGCGGGCTACCTGTAATCCGGACGCCGACAGCTGGGTTGCTGATTTTATTTCATGGTGGATAGATCAGGACAGTGGCTACCCGATTTCAGAAAGGAGCGGGCGGATCAGATGGATGTGCGTCCTTAATGACAGCATTCTCTGGGGAGACACAAAAGAGGAACTGGCGGAAAAATATGACATTAGTGCAGATGACTGCAAGAGCGTGACGTTTATTGCAAGCCGTCTGGAAGACAACAAAATTTTAATGGAAAGCGATCCCGGGTATATGGCGAATTTGAAAGCCATGCCGGAAGTTGACATGGAACGCCTGCTGAAAGGCAACTGGAAGATAAAGGCGGCCGCTGGGAAGTTTTTCCGGAGGGTGCAGGTAACATTGATTGACGCTGCGCCGAATGACATCATTATGTGGTGCAGGGCGTGGGACTTGGCGGCGACGGATGAGGATGAAGACGGGGATGCAGACTACACTTCCGGCGTTCTCATGGGGCTTCGGAAGGCAGGAACCGTTGTTGTCCTTGACGTGATAAACCAGAGGATTAAAGCCGGTGATGTTGAGAAGCTCGTATATTCCACGTCTGTTATGGACAGGAACCGGTATGGTTTCCAGTATACGGTGAGGGTGCCGCAGGACCCGGGGCAGGCCGGGAAGGTATTGGCTGCCCAGTATGTAAGGCTCTTGGCGGGTTTTAATATCAAGGTGCTTCCTGTATCCGGAAGCAAGGAGCTGAGGGCTGCCCCGTTTGCCGCACAATGGCAGAACGGGAATGTGGAAGTGCTGCTGGGGGAATGGAATGAGATGTATTTCGGCCAGCTTGAGTCATTTCCGGATTCAAAGAATGATGACATGGTGGATGCTTCGTCTGACTGTTTTGCAGAGCTGACAGGAGACGGGTTTGATATTGACAACCTGCTTTAAGCGTTGTTTTTGCTGGTATGCAGAAGCAGCGTTTTTTTGAAAGGGGTGTTTGTTTGCGTGGGCAGAAGACGCAGGAGAAATAAAGGGAAGCCGGAAGGCATGGGGAAGTTCCGCACAGACGGATACTCCAATATGTTGAACAAGTACGGGACGAGGCAGGATAATTCCGCCGCTTATGAATTTGCTGCGGAGCCTTTCGCTGACGATATCACGCTTACCAGCCTGTACGCAGGGAACGGGCTGTTTGCCAAGATCATCGACCGGCCGTCAGAGGAAGCCATGAAGCATGGATTTGACATTGATTACGGGGATGCTGGCATTGCAGAGTATGTTGATTCTGAGATGGACAGGCTTGAGTTTGAGGACAAGTTTTCCACTGCGGAGAAATGGGCGAGGCTTTATGGCGGCGGGCTGATAGTCATGCTTGTTGATGACGGGCGGGGGCTTGAGGAGCCGATGGACATGGAAAATGCCAGGAGGATTGAGGAGCTTGTCGTTTTTGACAGGACGGTTGTGGAACCGGATTATTCCGGGATATATCAGGGCATCCGCTGTCCCGGCACAGATTTGAACCGGAAACTCTGGGAGCCGGAATATTATCAGATTTCCAGCATTTACGGATGCTTTACCGTCCATCGGTCCAGGTGCCTCATTTTCAGGAACGGGAAACTCCCGGAACAGACGTTCAGCATGGAATACCGGTACTGGGGGATTCCTGAATATGTGAAAATGAAACGCGCGCTCAGGGAATGCATCCTGTCCCATGAGGATGGCGTCAAGCTGCTTGAGCGGTCCGCACAGGCAATTTACAAGATGAAAAACCTTGCGAATATGCTCAGCACTGTGGAAGGGGAAGACAAAGTGCTGAACCGGCTGCAGTTAATTGATATGGCAAGGAACCTGATAAACACGATTGCCATTGATAACGATGGCGAGGATTATGACTTTAAGACGCTGACGCTGAGCGGCGTGAAGGACGTCATTGACGCCACCTGCAATATGCTTTCTGCCGTTACCGACATCCCGCAGACGATCCTTTTCGGGCGCAGCCCCGCAGGGGAGAACTCCACAGGCGAGGGCGACATGGAGAATTACTACAACATGGTGGAGAACATACAGAAGAAAAACATGAAGGCGAACGCAAGGACGGTTATAGAGCTGATTCTCCGGCAGGGGATGGCAGACGGCACCATAAAGAAGATGCCGGAGTATAAAGTGAAGTTTGCCGCCTTATGGTCCATGTCTGACAGCGAAAAGGCATCCGTTGAGCAGACAAAATCACAGACGGAATATACCAAAGCCCAGACAGCGCAGATATACATGGATGCCCAGGTCCTTGATCCGTCCGAAGTCAGAAAGTCCCTTGCCGCAGACGGGAGCATGGAAATTGAGGAGATCCTTGACAACCCTAATGATGAACTTGATATTACGGATGACATATTTGTACCTGAGCCAGGGGAAACAATCAGCATCAGCGGATTGGAAGAGGATGGAGAGCAAACGGAAACAGGTCGCGAAGTTATCAGCATATGCGGCACAGAAAAGGATGCAGATCAGAACGGAAGGGTTATCCGTATTGCTGAAAGCGGAAGCAGAGAAACGGCAGATTCTCATGATTATCCTGCGGCGGCGGTCCTGATAATCCATGAAGGCAGGATTTTATGTGCGGACAGGAATGACGGGAAAGGGATATGCGGACCAGGAGGCCATGTTGAAGAAGGAGAGACGGAAGAGGATGCAGCCGTCAGAGAGGCGTATGAGGAGTTTCACATCACACCCTTAAACTTAATACCTTTAGGGGAATATGAAGGCAGTACGGGCCTGTATCTGCCTTCTAAGGTATATTTTACGGAGCAGTTTACCGGAAACCCGGAAGCTGACGGGAAGGAAATGCAGGAATTACGGTGGATGGCATTGGGAGAGCTGCGCAGGGAAGCGCTGTTTCCGCCTTTCGAGGCGTCCCTTGATATGCTGGAGAAATTCATCAGTAAATACTTGACAATCAGTATTTCCAAAGATACGATACAGTTAAAGGAATATGACGGTGGCCCCGGTTCCGGGAGATATCCGAAAGGGAGCGGGAAGAATCCAAAAAGCGCAACAAAAGTATCAGCAAGAGGGGAAAATATTGAATGTACCGGTTTTGCTAATAAAAAACTCTTAGAAGCTCATGTTAAACGGCATGGGAAAGAATTTCCTGGAATGAACGAAGTTCAGTATGTTGAACATGCAAAAAACTTTCTAAAACAGAAATGTTCAGATACCATTGATGGATACAAAACAAAAGATGGTGAAATTTGTAGATTTGATAAAACAACAGGAGAATATGCAAAAGGGATTCCAGGTAATCAGATCAGAACTTGTTTTATTGCAAAGTATAATAAAAAGACAGGAAAATCAGATTTGAAAGCTGCAAACAAATATTTTAAAAACTTAAAGGAAGCGGAGGGGATAGAAGATGACTAAGCATAAATGCCCTGTATGTGGAAGATATGAGTTTGATGATATAAATTCATATGATGTTTGTGATGTATGTGGATGGGAAGATGATAAAATTCAAGAAGACAATCCAGATGAAGAGAATTGCGCTAATATTATGAGCCTTAACCAGATGAAGAAAGCGTGGAAAATGGGTATGGATTATGATAAAGCATCTGAGGCATATGAAAGAGGGGAATTATAAAAAGTTAAGCCAAATCAAGAGAAGAAGGCTTATAAACGAGGGAAAGAGATGGAATATTTTTGTGTAAATTGCCAGACGGGTATCAAAAATCTCCGGGGTAATACAAAATGATTTTCAAGAAAATTGTGTATATTAAACAAAAAGGAGATATTTATGGATAACTTTAAAGTTATTTATCGTATCCTTCGGTATCTGGAAAAAGCAATGGATTATGATGAGTCGGACATGGATTTTATTTCGGCCAGACATCTTGGGCTTACGGACCAGAGGTGGCTGTCCATCATGGAAATGCTGGTTCACGACGGATACATTGCAGGCATTGATGTAAAGCGCTCTATTGATGGTGATGCCTGCATATCTGTTTCTGATATCAGGATTACGTTGAAAGGGCTGGAATACCTTCAGGAAAATTCCTTAATGCAAAAAGCGGCAAATTCAGCGAGGGGGATCTCTGAAAGGATTCCTTGATAAGGAAAAGCGTCCGCGTGACCGTCCTTGGATATGGCAAGGACAAAAATTGGACAGCATATTGTGAAGAAGAAAATGAACCGGGATTTTGAGCAGATCTTTGACTGGTTCATTTTCTTTTTCTATATTTCCTGAAATTGCTGAAAATGGCTTATTTCCTGCGTTTTCCATGCGTGCATAAACCTGTCCCACGGATGGTCACGACGTTTTTTTCGGGACGATCCCGTGGAAAGTCACTGACCATACCATAACCATAACCGTAACCATATAAATAAATATAAATATATATGGTCATTTTCCAAAAAAAACTATAAATTCACTGAAAAAAATATTGACAACGGAGGAGGTTCTGTTACGATACGTCCACGATAAAAACAACGAACACAAGTTCTGATGGGAGGTATCATTATGGAAGAATTAAGCAGGGAGCAGTTGGAGAAAATGGTTGATGTCCTGACCAGTGTGGTCCTTGAGTTTGCTGATGCCCAGATGGCAGAAATGCTTCTTAGGGAAAACGGCTTTGAGACAGAAGAACTGGAAGCGGTCGGACTTGGGATGGAGGTGTAGTGTATGGCTGGAGAAAATATCATCAGGAAATACAGCACTATGGAAATCGCCCAGATGTTCAGCGATTATGTCACAAGGATGGAGGACAGACCGAGGCACACAAAAGCGGCAGATAAGGAGATTGATGCATTTGATACATACTGCGCGTCGGAATTTCCAAGAAACATGCGGGTGCAGAATGAACTGTACGGCAGGATGATGAATGCTGCCGTGGAGTTTGAGGAGAGCGGGTTCATTGCCGGGTTCAAGACCGCAATGGCGTTAGTTTCTGGAGACGAAGGTTTCCTCCCGGGAGTGTCTGATGAAAAAGCCGGGGAAAAGCCGGAAAAAGCCAAGGAGCTGGTATTAACGGAGAAGGCTAATAAATATACCAATAAGAAGAAAACAACGGAGCATGAGGCTGTAAAGGAACCACAGTGCGCACTTGGAACCGAGTGTGACAAGTACATTGATACAACGCAGATTGCAAAGATGTTTGAAAGGACGAATTGGAAGACCTGCCGGACGATCAACAACAGCATCATCCCTTTTCTCACGGAAGACGAGAAAAAGGATTTTATCCTTGATACAAAGAGGAGCCGGTTCAAGAAGGAACAGACTGTTTATAAGCTTACCCTGAACGGGTGCAAAAAGTTTATTGAGGTATGCAGCGGAGCCCAGTTCAAAATGTATTCCAATTTCGCCGAAGGGATTGAGCTGCTGAAACAGGAGATGGAGAAAACATGGTGCGGTGGATGTGAATGCTATGTGATGTGAGAAATAAAGGCAGGAGGAAATCGGCCCGTGCGTGACATGCATGGGCTTTTTTTATGTTTGGAGGTGGCGGCTATGGATGACGGCAGAATCCAGCGCATGACGGCTGCGGCGGCCGGGAAGCGGTTTGGGAGCCATGATGTCCTGTACGGCAGGTATATCCCGCAGTTCCCCGTGCAGGCGGAGCGGGAGTACCTAAGGCTTGCCGGGCAGTATATGCGGATATTGAAAGAAGAGCTGGAGAACGGGCTTCCTGCCCTCAAGGAAGTGTACGGGCAGGAGCAGGAGACGGATGCCCATGTAAGCGGGAGCAGGCAGGACGGGTTTGCCGGGCTGCTTGTCAGGGCTGCGGAGATATTCCGGGGGATTAAGGAGCGCATCCTGGAAAAGACGGAAGGCTTCGGGCTGCGCCGCAGGCTGGGGAACATTGCGCGCATGAACAGGAAGCTTACGGTGAAGGAATGGAAGAAAACCGTGAAATCCACGATTGGCATAAACATCATGGAGGATTATTATCTTGGGGATTTTTACATGGAAAGCATGGAAGCATGGGTGGAGGAAAATGTACGCTTGATAAAGACTGTGCCGGAAGACACTCTGGACAGAATGAAAGAGATTGTCTGTGACGGATTTATGAAAGGAAAGCCGCCGGGACGCATGGCGGAGGAGATCCGGAAGGCATACGGCATGGGAAAGAGGCACGCGGAGCTGATTGCACGCGACCAGACAGGAAAACTGAACGGGCAGATACAGAAAGCGCAGCAGACGGACGCAGGCATTACGGAGTATGTATGGTATACCTGCATGGACGGCAGGGTAAGGAGAAGCCATAAGGAGCTGCATGGAAAGAAATTCCGGTGGGATGATCCGCCGGAAAATTCCGACGGGAGGAAATGCCACCCTGGGCAGGACTTCCAGTGCAGGTGCATAGGCAGGCCGGTCTTTAACAGGAGGACCATTTCCCTTCCAGTTGATTATGGGGGTGGATCTGGATGAATGGGGACGGATACAGGGATCCGACGGCAGAAACGGCAGTTTCCCGCGTAATGCGGAGAAAGGACAGCCGGAGTCAGAAAGAGAGGTTAACGGAGCGGGGCGGCTTCCCTGAAAAGCAGGCGCAGGAAAAGCCCCCTGCCGCATTTATAAGTCCGGGACAATAAAATATACCACGGGAGCCGGAAAAAGCTTCCCCGGGGCTGTAAATGATTCACAGAGGCATTTACTTGGTATACCAGCTTAATAAAGATGGCCGAAAGCAGCCGTGCATGTATGCGGCTGTTTTTTTGGTGCAGGAAAGGAGTTTATATGAAGAGCAGAGAAACGCCGGTCTTAAGAAAAGTCACAAGGGCTGACAGCATCCCCCTGCCGGAAACATTCATTGATGAGGACGGTTTCCTGCATGACACGCCCATTGTGACATCCATCGGGATCTTTGAGTATTCCCTGCCCGGAGGGGGAACAAGAAAGGAGCTGCGGCTCCCGGAACACGTCTTTGACAGGGAATCGCTTGCTTCCTATGCCGGGAAGCCGGTCATCATAACGCATGAGGCGGGCAGCATTGACAAGGACAACGTGATGGATGAAATTGTCGGGACGGTCCTGAGCGAAGGAATCCGCGACGGGGACAGTGTGAGGGTGAAGATTGTGATCCACGACATTGACAGGGTGAAGGAAATGCCGTACAGGGAGCTTTCCCTCGGGTACAGCCTTGACCTTGTGGAAGAGCCGGGTGTCTGGAACGGGAAGCCTTATGATGCCGTCCAGACCAATATCCGGATCAACCACCTTGCCATCGTGGAAAAAGCGCGGGCAGGGGAGCAGGCGCATCTTAATCTCGACGGAAAAGACGCCGGGTTTGATGATAAAAAAAAGACAGAAGGAGGCACAGGAATGGAAAACAGAAACGAAGACAGCATTGACATGACGCCGGAGGAGCTCTTGGAGGCTGTAAAAAATTACAGGGCCTTAAAGGACGGAGACGGCGGCACAGGCACGCCGGAAGATACAGGGCATGACGGGAAACCGGAAGAAAACCCTGCCGCACAGGAGCCTTCTGACATCCCTGCAGGAAATGCCGGGGAGCTGCCGGAAGATCCGGCGCCTGTGGATGCCGGAGCAGAGCAGGACGGGGATGTGGATGCCCTCATTTCCGCAGTAAAGGAGCTGCTTACGGTGCTGAAAGAAGGACAGCACGGGAACGGGCAGCCTCCCACGGTGGATAACGCTGACGGTTCTGCATCCGGCGGCAGCGGCTGCCAGGACTGCAGTAAAGACGGCTCGGAAGATATGGCAGGCTCTATGAACCATGATTCTGCGGACGAGCTGTTCCGGCAGCGGTTAAGCATCTGCCGCATTGGCGACAGGCTTAACCTGGACGGGCTGGAAAATAAATCCATCCTGGACGGGAAGAAGGAGATTATCAAAAAGGTTCTCCCGGATATGCGGCTGGACGGGAAAGGAAAGGCTTATATCGATGCTGCATATGACATTGCCGTTGAGAAAGCCTGCGGGCGCAAAGACGTTGGATACCAGAGACAGCAGATGACGTCCGGCGGGAACAGGGCGGACAGCCGGGAGGAATCGATGGCAGCGCAGGCGCGGCAGAGAATGATTGACAGGAACAATAAAGAAGGAGGCGGGAAATAATGGCAGCACAGTTGGATTACAGTTATGACACACCGAAAGGTGTCCCGGGAGGGATTTATGACCTTTCTTTCAGCGACATAGTGACGAGGATGAACGGAGAGGCAGACGGCGTAATGGGGTATGGAAGGGCGGTGGTGGAAGGCAGCAGCCCGGCAGATGACGTCCGTCTTCCGGACGCCCAGCAGGCTAGGAATGTTGTTGCCGGGATCACGGCTGCCCTGCCTAATACGGAGCAGGACACGGGAGGCAGGCTGTCTATTGCGGGCGGAAGGCCCCTGAGCATAATGACAAAGGGAAGGATATGGGCAGGTGTCGGCCCTGGCTTTGTCCAAAAATACAGCAGGGACGCATATCTGATCATGGACGGGGAATACCGGGGATGCCTGACGAACGAGGCGAAGGGATACAGCATATGGGAGCCGTGCAGCGCAGAGACGGAAGGCGCTGTGGAGATTGTCGAAGAAGGGCAGGACGGAGAGCATGCAGACGGGAAAATCACTGCCAGCAAGCTTGACCATGTTGCAGAAGGATATGAGCCAAAGGTAGGCGACTATATTGTAACCAGGATTATTTATGCAAAGCCTACCAAGCTGAGCGGCATTGAATTCACAGGGGTAAGCGATCCGGAGAACGGGATCGCGGTAGTGGAAATCGGAAAATAAGGAGGCAGAGAAGAAAATGGGAACATACAATCCTGACAAGCCGTCTTCCGGCTATGAGAAAGCAGACTTAAAGGCACTGCAGGCATCCAACATCATGCCTGAGCTGGCATCCAACCGGCTGTGCAGATTTGACAGCGTGGAAGACGCATCCATATTTTTTGCGAGGGAACTGGATTATGTAAAGAGCAGATCCTATGACAAGGTTTATCCGGAATTTACGGCGCTGGGCCATTTCCCGATCACGCATGAGGTTCCGGAGGGAGCGGAAACCATGACCTATTACAGCTATGAGCGCACAGGGATGGCTTCCATTATCAGCAGCTATGCCAATGATCTCCCGAGGGCTGACGTGAAAGGAAGGCCGAGTACAGCGCATGTGAAATCCGTAGGCGATTCTTACGGGTATTCTGTCCAGGACATGAGGGCAAGCCGCATGGCAGGGAAGTCGCTTGACACGAGAAGGGCGGATGCGGCCCGGTATGCCATGGACCGCACGGTGAATGAGATTGCATTTGCCGGCGACAAGAAGCACAACCTGATGGGCATACTTTCCCCGGGGAACAATATTCCGCTGTATACCCTGGGCGACAAGGAAGGGAAGACTTCATGGAAGTACAAGACGGCGAATGAGATATTGGACGAGGTTAACGGGATGTTCAGCTACCAGTCCGAGATCACGCAGGACGTGGAGCGTGCCGATTCCCTGCTCCTGCCGCCAAGCTCATACATTGACATCAGCACGAGGCAGATCCCGAACACGGGGTATACGGTGAAGAAATTCCTGCTGGAGAACGCGCCGTATTTAAAGAACATTTATTCGGCCCCGGAGCTTGCCGGCTCCAACAAGGCAACCAACCCTTACGGGGAAAATGTGGCGTTCCTTTATACTAATTCCGCAGACAAGTTCAGCCTTGAGATCCCGATGCCGTTCTACCAGTACCCGCTCCAGAACAGGAACCTGGAGATCGTAATCCCGTGCGAGGAACGGGTTGCAGGGATTGTCATTTATTATCCGCTGTCTGCAGTGATTGCGGTAGGAGTCTGAGAAAGGAGAAGGACAGATGAAGATTGAGAATATTTCGGACGGGAAGGTTATCGGCATAGGGGGAGTCACTGTGCTGCCGGGGAAATCCGCGGATATTCCGGATGTTTATGAAAGAAGCCCGATCCTTGCGGTATATGAGAGGCTTGGGATTGCAAGGATAAAAGGGAAGCCGTCATGCAGGCAGAAGACTCCGGAAGAACTGGAAGAAGAACAGGAGGCGGCCCGGAAGAAAGCCGCCATGGAGGCAGAACTGGCAAAGGAACAGGCGCTTGCCATTGTAAACGCCATGAAGCCTGCCGAGCTTACGCTGGCGGAGCAGGCAGAGCTGTTCCGGCTTTCCAGCCAGTACGGGGTGAACCCGGCGGACTGTAAGGATCAGGCGGATATCGTGAAGAAGCTGAAAACGGTGTTGAAGAAACAGTGAGGTGGACGGCATGGATGCGCTTGCAATATTCCGCATGGTTGCGGAGGAATTTTCCTATATGCCTGACGAGGATGTGACCGATCCGGAAACGGGAAAGACCACCTACGGGGTGAAATCCTACCTTGCGCTGTACGCAGACCAGATTTCGGAAAGGCGTTTTGGAAAGTCTTACCAGAAAGCCCTTGCCTGCCTGACCGCCCATAAGCTTAAGATGAACGGGTATGGGAATGCGGAAAATGGCGGGATTGCGGATTCCCTGCGGGTAAGCTCTTATTCGGAAGGGGAAACCTCCGTCACCTATGCGACAAGCCAGCAGCAGAACCTGCAGGCTGACGCGGAGTATGCCCTTACGGTATACGGCTTGGAGTTCTTGACGCTCCGGAGGAATGCTGTCATACCGATCCTGTCCGCCGGGGAAGGAGGCATTTATGGAAATCCATATCAGTGACACAGCCCAGGGCGGGGAATGGCTGGAAAGGGCGCTTAAGGAGCTGGACGGCATGGAGGTATGTGTTGGCTTCCAGCATGGGGAAGCTAAAGAGGAAAACGGGGCGGACGTATGCGACGTTGCCATGTTCAACGAGTTTGGGACAGAACATATGCCGTCCAGGCCGTTCCTGCGGAAGAGCATTGACGAGAATGAAAGCAGAATCCAGGAGTTTGTGGATGAAACCATGGGGGCTGTCCTGCAGGGGTATCCTGCCGGGCAGGCGCTGAAGGAGATCGGGCTTTTCCAGAAGGATCTGATCCAGGAAAAGATTACGGAAGGAAGCTTTAAGGAGAACGCAGAATCCACCAGGAAAAGAAAACGCAGGCGGCATAAAGACGGGGAAGTGAAGCCGCTGATTGATACCGGGACCATGCGCGCTTCTGTTGGTTATGTCATCCGGAAGAAAGGAAACGGCAGCACATGAATTTTTTTAAGAGGAGCCATACTTTCCGGCGTTACCAAAAGCCGGAGTATATTGGCGGCTACCAGACGGCATCCTATGAGGATATGGCGCTCCCTGCGGACGTGCAGACAATGGAGAATGCTTCCATCACGGCATCGGACGGGACACGCTCCCTGCAGAGGCTGAAAGTGTTCTGCGACCTTCCGCTTTTTACGGAAGAAGAAGGGCTTGCACAGAAAGCAGACAGGCTTTTCCATCAGGGAAAATGGTTCTCCTGCACGGCCTGCCGCCTGAGTGAGAACACGCCGCTCAGGCATTACACGGCCATATTCACGGAATGCCTGGACAAAGAAAATCCGCCCGGCCTGTCCGGGGAAAGGGAAAGCATATGACATTGGAACATGTAAAGGAAATCCTGCTGGAAACGGCAGGATTTTATTTTAAAGGGGCCTGCGTCCTCTGGGCGAAGCAGGCAGGCAACCGGCCGCCTCCGCCGTATGCCACCCTGGATATCCGGGATGCGGGACGGACAGCGTTCCCGCTGGAATTGGAACCGGAAGATCCGGAGGAATGCGGGACGGGGCAGGGGCGGCTTTATCAGTGCCGCTCCATCATGGAAGTCAATCTGTACACAGAAGGGGCGCCCACCGGGGCCGGGGAAGGAAGGACGGGGAGTTATGCCAATACTGCCCTCTCTGACATGCTGGCTTTCAGCAGCTACCTTGACTCCGAGATGGTAACGGACCATCTGGCAGGAAAAGGAATTTCCGTCCTCCTGATGCCTCCCGTGAGGGACTTAAGCAGTCTGGAAAACGGAACTTCCTACCGGTACCGCGCCATGGCGGAGTATGCCGTGTCTTACTTCATGGAAGCGGACGGCGCTTACGGCATCCTGGGCAGGGCCGTTCCGGATGCAGGCGGCGGCGGCACGCAGGAACTGGCAGGGGAGCCAATAGAGCCAATCCGGGATGTTGAGATGGAAGCCCGGTGAAAAAATAACAGAAGGAAAGGAATGACAGGAAATGAAAAATAACCCACTTGATGATATCGTGAAATGCACCGTGGAAATATCCAGCCCGGCATCCAGCGACGAGACGTTTGACACCATTTTAATGATTGTGCCGGGGCCTTCCGGGAAAGGGGAGAAAACCATGCTGAAGGCGTCCCCGATTTCCAGCGCGGATGAGCTGCTGGACTACGGCTTTACGGTGGAAGACACCGCCTATCTTGCGGCAACGGCCGCTTTCAGCCAGAACCCTGCGCCGGATCAGGTGTATGTCTGCATCCGGGAAAAGCCGGATGAGCTGGAGCAGCCGGACGAGTATGAGGACATCCGGACGACGCTGGCAAGGGCAGCTTCCCAGTGCCAGTTTTACGGCATCCACATCACGGATTTCCGGGAAGCGGAAGACATTGAGAATGCCATGGAGTGGACAGAATCCAATGAAAAGATCTTCGGGTTTGAATATACGGACTATGAAAAATTCCAGGTAAAGAACACGTCTTATTACCGGACGTTTGCCCTGTTTTCCGGCCTTGCGGACGGCTATGAAGCGGGGGAGCAGCCGGATACGAACCGTTATGCAGCCCTGGCATGGATGGCGAAGTGCTTCGGGTATGATCCCGGGACGGAAACTTGGGCCATGAAGGAGCTTGCCACCTTAATGCCGTCGGCGCTGGACACGGCGCAGAAGAAGGAGCTGGAAGGGAAAAACATCAACCGCTTCCTGCGGTACGGCGGCTGCAGCGTGACGATCGGGGGCAATATGCTGGCAGGGGAATGGATTGACGTTATCCGGTTCCGTGACTGGCTGAAAAACGAGATGCAGATCCGGGTATTCAATGTCTTAAAAGTAAACCGGAAGGTCCCGTTCACGGACAACGGGATCGGCCTGATTGAAGGGCAGATGATAGCGACGTTGAAAAAAGGGCAGGAAATCGGCGGGATCGCTGATACGGAATATGATGACGACGGGAACCCGACGCCCGGCTATACCGTGACCGTTCCGAGGGCGCTGGATCTGACGGAGGCGGAACGGAAGTCCAGGAAGCTGACAGGCTGCCAGTATACGGCGCGCCTGGCCGGGGCAATCCATGCCGTCGAGATTTACGGCTTCCTGACGTTTTAGCAGTGGATTCACAGTAAGGAGGATGGATAGAAATGGGAACGAGAGTGACAACGTATAACCCGAAAAAAGTCACCTGCGCGCTTGGGAGCCATATCGTGACCGGCTTTGCGGATGACAGCTTCATTACCGTTGAGGAGGCAGGGGACGGCGTTACCGTTGTGAGCGGCGCGGACGGGGAACTGGCGAGGAGCATTGATCCTTCGGAGCTGTTCAATGTAAAAATCACGGTGCAGCAGCAGTCACGGTCCAACAAATGGCTCAACAAGATGTATTATGCGGATAAAAATAACGAGGCAGGCACGTTTTCCGTGAACATCAAGGACATTCTGGGGAAGGACCAGTTTGTGGCAGACGTCGCATGGGTGACGAAGCTGGCCAATGTGACAAAAGGGAAGGCGCAGAACAACATGGAATGGACGATTGCCGCCCATGGCGAGCGTTCGGAAGGATAGGAAGGAGGGACAGTGCATGGGACTGAAACAGCTTGAGCCTGTGAAGGAGACGATAGGGGGATACACATTCTATATCCGTCCCTTCCCGGCTATGAAGGCGGCCAACCTTACAGGGGAACTGTTATCAATGCTGGTTCCCCTGTTCGGCGCACTGGTGCCGTTAATAGACACGAAGAAGGAAAATGGAGAGGAAGACATCAGCCTGGATGATGCAGACGTTGGGGCGGCTGTCACCGCAATGGCAAAGGCGGTTTCCGTAGACGGGAACCGGTTAGAGAAAATGATCCGGACGCTGCTGATAGGCGGGCATATCGCTGTGGAAACAGAAACGGAGGATGGGGAAACCGGTGCGGAGAAACTGGACATAGACCTGCTGAATGAGATTTTCTGCGGCGGGGTGCAGGATCTGTTCCTCCTGTGCTTTGCTGTCCTCAAGATTAATTTCTCCGGTTTTTTCGGGAAATTCGCCGGCCGATCTGGGAAAGCAAAAGAGGCCTTGGCGGAGATAGCGAGGAAGATTATTTAAAATACGGCAGGTTTGATTCTGCACAGTTCACGGAGCTGGAGCTGCGCCTGTACATATTGGTAAAAGCGAAAATAGCTTCCATGTGGGAGCTTAAGAATGCGTACACACTGGACGAGGCGCTGAAACTGTATGCCCTGTACCGCATGGAGATTGACATGGAGCGCGGCAGGGCAGAGGAGATGGAAAGGAGGGCCGGGACGTGACTGTAAGGGAACTTGTAGTGAAATTCGGGTTTGAAGTTGACAGGCAGAGCCAGAGGAATGTGGAAAGGAGCATCCGCGGCTTGAAGGACCTGACCAAAGCAGTCCTGGCAGGCGTCCGGGTGGTTTTCCAGTCAATCGGCGCAGATGCCCTGACGAAAGACCTCCATACAGGAACGGAAGGAATGGAGCAGGCTGCAGGGGCGGCTTCGGAAACAGAGGAATCCATGAAGGAAATGGCGGATGCCGCTGCCCGGGCCGGGCGTGAGATGGCAGACGCTTTCCGGGAAATCCCGGGAACAATTCCCGCGCCGGAAATGGAGCCTGTGCCGATGCCTTCCGGAAATCCTGTACAGGATGGAAACGTCCTGTCCAGCCGGCAGGAAGGAAGCCCTGTCCTTTCTTCCGGCATGGATGCCCTGGAAGAAGATTCCGGCAGGCTCCGGGAACAGCTTTTAGAGGATGCCGGGCAGATCTCGGAAGGGTACGGGCAGCTTGGAAGGGCTGTTGAAAATGTCATGCAGGGAGCGTTTGATGCTGTCAGGGAAGGGCAGGAACAAATTTCTTTCCGGGAGATTGAGGAAGAGGGCGCAGAGGCCGCAGAGGAAATCCGGGCAGGGGCAGTCCGGGCAGGGGACGCTTACCGACGGCTTGGCGGCATAACTGGGGATGCCATGCAGGAAGCCCTGGAGGCGGCTTCCGGGAATTCCAGACAGGTTTTGGATGCAGTCAGGGAGACAGAGGCATCTCTTGGAGAGATGGCGGATGCCGCTGCCCGCGCTGAACAGGAAATAGCAGATACCTTCCGGGAAATACCGGAAATAATCCCTGCACCGGAAATAGAGCCCCTGTCGGTAACGCCGTCTGCTGTGCCATCCATCCCACATCCCGCACCACAGGAAGAAAACACGGCGCCGGCAGGGCAGATTGTTACAGATTTGAGGCAGGGCTTTGCAGCCATTGCAGAAGAGAGCGGCTCCACGGTGCGGGAAGTGGTTTCCAACCTCGGGGAAGCGGCAGAGGCTTATGAGCAGCTTGGGGATGATGCGGAAACGGCCATGCGGAAGGCTTTCCAGGACCTCAAGGAAAACCAGAAACTCCTTTCCCTTGAAAAAATCGCGGAACAGAACGGCGCCACAGTGGAGAGAATCAAGAAGGATCTGGAGCAGGCGGCAGAAGCCTATGAACAGCTTGGCATGGATGCCGGGGCCGCCATGGAGCGCGCCTACAATGACATAGTAAGCGAGTCGGAACGTGCCGGACGGGAAATAGGGAATGCTTTGGAAAAAGCCTCTGATTCTGCGGAAAGCACGGCCGGCAGGCTTATCAGTGCTTTCAAGAAGGCTGCCGGGATTGCCGCAGCCGTGTTCGCTTCCGGACAGATTGTACAGTTCGGGCGGGACTGCATTGACGCAGCGGCGGAAGCAAACGCCACGGCGAGCCAGTTTGAACAGGTGTTCGGGGATATGGAAAGCGCCGCGCAGAAGAGCCTGCAGAAAATATCGGATGACACAGGCGTTGCAGAAAAACGCATGACAGCAAGCTACACGAAAATTGCAGCATTTGCTAAAACAACAGGGATGGAAACGGCGGATGCCCTTTCCCTTGCTAACCGGTCTATGGCCGCCGTCGCTGATTCGGCGGCATTTTATGACCGGTCCATGGAGGATGTCACGGAAACGCTGCAGAGCTTTTTAAAAGGCAACTATGAGAATGATGCCGCCCTGGGGCTGTCATGCACGGAAACAACCCGGAATGCAGCGGCTAATGCCCTGTATGGGAAATCCTTCAAGGATTTATCCGAAGCTGAGAAACAGCTTGCCCTGCTTACGATGGTAGAGGATGCCAACCGGGCTTCCGGGGCATTAGGGCAGGCAGCAAGGGAGAGTGATACGCTGGAGAACCAGATGGGGAACTTAAAGCAGGCATTTTTTGACCTGAAAAGCTCCATCGGGCAGTATCTCCTGGAGCCGTTCATTTCCGGCCTGAAGCTTTCCGCTTCCTGGCTGCAGGCGGTTACGGATAAGGTGCAGGCTGCAGCGGACAGGATGCCGGATTTTTCCGGCTCTGCAGAGAAGGCGGCAGACATGGTAAATTCCGCCCTTGGGAAAGCCCATGCGCAGATGGAGCGTGTCCATGCCCTTGTGAAACGTTTACAGCCTGCGGCAGAGAGATTCTTACGTTCTGCATGGGACGGAACGAAAAAGGCGGCGGGTATCATCATGGAGGCAGTGGAGCGCCTTGGTGGCATAGAGAATGTCCTTAAAATTCTTGCAGTGGCTGCAGGTGCCTTCCTGACAGTGATGAACTGGACAAAAATAACCAGCGGTGCCAGGGCATTTGTTGCTTTGTTAAGCAGCATAGGAAAGCTGTTTTCCGGCGCAAACCTTTCTATCCTTGGGATAGTGGCGGCAGTTGCCATCCTGTTCCTTGTCATAGAAGACTTTATCCATTTCCTGATGGGCAATGATTCCTTAACAGGAGAGATTTTTGACAGGGCCGGGATAGGGGCGGACAATGCAAGGAAAGCGGTTTTTGACGCTTTTGGGAAAGTGAAAGATTTCCTCGTGGGCGTGTTTGGCTTTCTGAAAACAGCGGCCGGGATGTTTGTGGATACCATAGGCGGTTTTTTTGAAAAGCACGGGGAATCCATCCGCGCCGGCTTTGAGCGCACATGGGGGATCATCAGGACCTTTTTGAGCGGTGTCTGGACATTCCTGTCCCAGCTTGCGTCTGTGATTTTCGGAGGGACGGAGAATGAGATTGCAGGCTCTGCGCATGGTACAAAAGATGTCCTGCTGTCGGTCTGGCAGTCTATCCTGAATGCCCTGTCAGCCATCCTGGATGCTTTGTTTGCCGTAGCAAGCGCAGTGCTGAATGCCATCGCGGCCGTTGTGGAAACGGTGTTTGGATGGATACAGTCTTTCTGGGAAGCATGGGGCCCGCGCGTCTTAAACTTGTTTAAAACACTCTGGGACAGCCTTGGCGGCATCCTCATGGGCTTTTTGGAAATTATCCAGGGCGTGGCGGATTTTGTGGCTGCTGTCTTCACCGGGGACTGGGCAGGGGCATGGGAGGCAGTCAAATCTATCTTTACCGGAATATGGGATGTGATAGTCAATTTTATCACTGCGGTATGGGAGACGATAAAGCTGTTGTTTTCAATGGCTCTTTCGGCAATTCAAGCAGTCTGGAACGCTGTCTGGAGTGCGGTAAGCGGCTTTTTCCAGGAAATATGGAATGGAATGGTATCGTTTGTGGCAGGTGTGTGGAATACAATTACCAGCACCATTTCAAATGCTGTCAATACGGCATATCATACGATAGTTTCCGTATTACAGGCAATACATGATTTTTTCAGTAACATTTTCAGCAGCATAGCCAGTTTGGTAAGCAGAACGTTCTCCAATATGCTGAATGGCGTTATTAACACAGTTGCCAGTATTAAGGATGCAATAGTCAATGGATTTAGTGCTGCTGTAGACTTTATAAAAGAACTGCCCGGACAGGCTGTCCAGTGGGGAGCTGACTTTATTGGAGGGTTGAAAGACGGCATTATGTCTGGAGTTCAAGGCATTGTGGATGCAGTTAAGGGAATTGGCGATAAAATTAGGTCATTCCTGCATTTTTCTGTCCCTGATGAGGGGCCGCTTACAGACTATGAAAGCTGGATGCCGGATTTTATGGGCGGCCTTGCAAAAGGCATCCGGGACAATAAAGGGCTGGTGCTGGATTCCATCAAAGAACTGGCGGACGGGATGGCGGTTTTTGTGCAGGCGGCCAAAGTGCAGCCGGCAACCATAGCAGCCAGCACCGTGAACAACACGAACCAGAGCAGCGTCACGCAGGTAAACAATTTTAACAATACTTACCATGGAACGGGGAACCGGGAAGAAGCAAAAAGTGTCACGAAGGGCATGAAGAAATCTGCCAGTGACGCCACGGCGGAGCTTGCAAAGGCACTGGAATTTTCAAGGGGGTAAGGGTATGGCAAAGAAAAAGAAAAAACTGAAACCCGTCAGCATTGCGGGGATTGAATTTGATGCCCTGTTAGAGCAGCAGAAAACCATGTCCGCCACGATACCGGTTTACCCTGTTGAAAAAGGGTTTCCGGTATCAGACACAATCACCCCTGATCCAATCACGCTGCAGATGACATTATTCGTTACGGACACACCTGTGACATGGATAAAACGCCACAGTGAAAAGAACCGGGTTAGGAAAGTCTGCAGTAAGCTGGAGGATATGTGGCTGGACCGGAAACTGGTCAAGATTGTAACGCCGGATGCCATCTATAAAAACATGGGGATCACAAGCATCAGCATCAGGAAATCCTCTGAGCTTGGCTATTCCAGGGAAATTTCCATTACGGCGCAGAAAGTCCGGAAAACCAAAAAGAAAACCGTAAAAGTCCCGAAGTATGCGCTGAAAAGCGGGGAGACAAAGGAAAAGGCGGGCAGGGCGCAGACATCCAAATCCAGCGCCAAGGAAAGCTCCGTGTCGGATGCTTCGGCAGGAGGAAGCCCTTCCGGAAAGTCTTCCGGGACGGGAGGGAAGTCTTCCGGGAGTGCGGCAAAGAGCCAGTCCATTCTTTACGGCGTGGCGAAAGGCCTTAATTTCATTTAGGTTGGGAGGCATGGGATGTTATTCATTACTGTCCCGGATCAGAACGACAGCATGTCGGTTCTGACAATCGGGGAAAAAGAATACCTGATCCGGTTCACTTATAACGAAACGGGGGATTACTGGAGCTTTGGGC
This sequence comes from uncultured Lachnospiraceae bacterium, assembly GCA_947629585.1. Lineage (GTDB taxonomy): Bacteria > Bacillota > Clostridia > Lachnospirales > Lachnospiraceae > MGBC100174. The sequence continues at coordinate 45,512 of CANREH010000010.1, forward strand.
TGTACACGGCGGAGGAGGAGCCGATTGTTGCCATGACAAGGATCGTGCCGAATTTTCCGCTGCTTCATTTCTATACGGATTCCAGGCTTCCAGACGGGGTGTTTGGCTGCCTGTCTGCCAGTGACAGGGTGGGGAGAAACGCCTTTTTGGAAACAGCAGAATTTGTCTTTATCCCGGCGGAAGAACTGGAATGAAAGGAGGGCAAATGGCATCGCAGAAAAACTGGCTGAGGACCTATACGTTAACGGCTGGAAAGCAGGGCAGACAGGGCATGGAGATCGGGAACACGGATTCCGTGGATCAGACCGTCCTCCATGTTTCTTTTTCTGTGGAGAAATCCGACACGGAAGCAGCGAATACGGCCAAAGTGCAGATTTGGAATTTATCGGACAGGAATTTAAAGATATTGGAACAGAAAGACTGCATGGTGGAATTAAAAGCCGGGTATGGGAACAACCGCGCCCTGATTTTTGCAGGGAATGTGACCAGCGCCGTCACGACGCCGGACGGCGCAGACCGCCTGACGGAACTCCAAGTGGTGGATGGGCGCGTGGCGCTCAGGGATACCAAGATCCGGGTGTCTTTAAACGGCGTGGTGGATGCGCAGACGGTATACGGCATCATTGCCGGGCAGATGGGGCTCCCCATCCGGTACGCCAAAGGGCTTTCTTTTAAAAAATTCCCGAACGGGTATTCCTTTGTCGGGAAAGGCAGGACCTGCTTAAAAAAGATGGCGCGGGCGTGCGGCCATGTCTGGACCATCCAGAACAACACGATCCAGATTACCAAAAAAGGGACGCCAGTATCCACGACGGGTTTTTTACTGGATGATGAGACTGGGCTTATCAGCATCCCGAAACGGATCACGATATCCCAGGACGCAAAGTCAAAAAAGGATCAGATCGGCTACGAAGTGCAGTATTTCTTAAACGGCGCCATAGGCGTGAATGATACCGTCAAGCTGAAAAGCAGCGCAGCCTCCGGGTATTTCCGGGTATACAAGGTCACGATGGACGGGGACAACATGGAAGGCGACTGGATCTGCACGGCGCAGCTGGTTGAAGTTTAGGAGGCATGGTATGTGGCAGGAAGTTGTGCAGGAGATTGAGGAAATATCCAGGGATGTCGTGAATGACATCCATACAGCCATCCCCTGCAGGGTGATAAAATATGATGAGAAAAAGAATCTTGCGAAAGTGAAGCCGATCGGCGAGTTCCTCCTGCATGATTCGGACAGGATGGAGTTCCCGGAAATTGATGAAGTCCCGGTGCTGTTCCCGTATTTTGGGGACTGGGATATCGGAATGGTCTTTCCGGTGCATAAAAATGATGAGATGCTGCTGCTTGTTTCCGAAATTGAGCTGGATGAATGGAGGACCGGGGCAAAATCCGAGGCGCCGCTGAAGTTTGACCTTACCTCGGCCGTAGCCCTGCCGGCCCTGATAAAGAAACCGGGAGGGCTGCATAAACAGGCAGTCAGGGATAATGCCGTCATCATAAAGGCGAAGGATGCGGAAATCCTTGTGCAGTACCCGGATTCCGGGACCAACATAACAGCAAAGGTAAATGGCACACAGGCAGTCATTTCCGATGACGGCATTTCCATCCAGGGGGATGTCAGCATCCGGGGGAAAGTCAGCATCCAAGGGGATGTCAGCATTACAGGGAACTTAACGGTATCAGAGACAGTAACGGCAGAAGAGTATGGCACGGTACAGGGGGGATGAGGCATGGATATCCTGCTGGATTCGTCCGGCGATCTGTTTTTGTCGGAGCGGGGAGACATCCGCCTGGAGGATTCCGTCCGGCAGAAAATCCGGATCAGGGTGCTGTGGTTTTTCGGGGAATGGCGCTGGGACGGGGAGATGGGGCTTCCCTATTATGAGAACCTCCTGGTAAAGAACCCGGATCTGGAGCATTTTGAGGATGCGCTCAGGGAAGCGGTCTTTGACGTGGACGAGGTAGTGGAAGTGGCGGATGTGGAAGTTTCCTATGACAGCCGGAGCAGGGAGGCAGTGATAGCCTATACGGCCGTCACGGACCTGGAAACAATAAAGGAGGAGATGCCGGAGTATGGCGTGACAGAGCAGGGCTTTGTCCTGAAACGCATGGATACGATCCTGGCAGAGATCCATGCGGATCTTACGGAAGGGTTCGGGTTTGACACAAGCCTGGAGGAATCCTCGTTTTTAAATGTCCTTGTGACAACCTTTGCCGGGCAGATAGCCGATTTATGGGAGCAGGCACAGGACAGCTATTATGCAAAATACCCGGCGACTGCGGATCACCTGAACCTGGACCATGCCGTGCAGTACGGCGGCATCCGCAGGGAAGCCGCGCGGCAGACCTGCTTCCCGCTGCACTGCACCGGGGACGACGGGACGGTGGTTACGGAAGGCGCTGTCGTGGCGACGGACACCAAGCCGGAAATACGGCTGTATGCAGCGCAGGAATTTACCATCACGAGGCAGAGCTGCAATGCCATATCGGTCAGGGTGGCGGCCCCGGAGAAAGGGGCTGTCTACTCCATGACGGTGAACGGGGAGCAGTACAGCTACTCCAGCACGTCTGCAGATGAGGCGGAAATCCTGGAGGGCATGAAGAAAGTGTTTGCCCATGCAGAATACCGGACAGAGATTGATCCGGAGGAACCCCTTCTTGTGATAGAGGACACCGTAAAAGCAAGGAGCAATGAAATAACGCTTTCCGACAACCTGACCACAGGAAGCGTGACAACCATTGCCAATTTTTACACGGAAGAGTATGGGAACATTGCCATCCCCAGCAGGCTCGTGAGCAGGATGATTACCAACCGGGCCGGGTTTACCGGGGTGGAGAACCTGCTTCCCCCGGCAGCCGGGCGGCTTGCGGAGACGGACGTGGAACTGAGGCAGTCCTATCTTGCAAAATCCGCCCTGCGCTCCAACACTATGATTGACAGCGTGGTTGCGGAACTTTTAAACAACGTGGCTGATGTGGAGACGGCGACCGGATACGAAAATGACACGGATGCCGTGGATGAAAACGGCCTGCTTCCGCACAGCATTGAAATCATTGTGGAGGGCGGCGACAACAGCGCCATTGCAGAGGCCATCCTGCGCCGGAAGGCAGGCGGGATACAGACCAATGGGAAAATCTCTGTCAATGTGGCAGGGCTGTACGGGGATGCCATCCCCGTCCGGTTCAACCGGCCGGAATATCTGTATGCCTACCTTAAAATCACGCTTCATGGGGATCCGGGGGCTGCGCCGTCCAACTATGCCGGGCTTGCGGTGGAAGCTGTCATGGAGGACACCAAAGGCATGAAAGCAGGGGAAAGCCTGTTAGTGCAGCATCTCCACGACGGCATTTATTCCCATGTGGCAGGGATTACTTACATTGATATTGCAGCCGCATATTCTGCAGACGTTTCCTATGTCCCGGAAGGGCAGGATTACAAAGCAGGCAACATCATGGTGAACGCAAGGCAGAAGGTCCTCCTGAGCGACACACGGATCGAGGTGGTGTTTGTCAATGACGATAGCTGAGAAATGGCTTTATGACCTGCCGCAGCAGTTCCAGGGGAAGAAAAGGATAGAAGCGCTGATCCGTGCGTTTGCGCGGCAGATGGAGGATGTCCGGAAGGCGCTGGAAGAAAGCAATGCCCTGACGGATCTGGATACTGCCAGAGGGGTGAACCTTGATTATGTCGGCACGATTATCCCCCTGACAAGGAAAGAGGCCGGGGAGCTTACCGGGATCGGGGATACCGATCCGGTCATGGAGGACGAGCGGTACCGCCAGTACCTCCGTTACCAGCTCCTGCGGAACACGAATGAATGCACCTATTACGACCTGATGAAAGGAATTGAGCTGCTCTGGGGCATAAAGCCGGTCTATTACAGGGAAGATCCGGCGCTTCCTGCGACAATCATCCTGACCATGCCGTTCTTAAAGCCCGGAGGGGATGCGGCCGTCCTGCTTGGGGAAGTGCCCCTGCTAAAGCCGGCCGGCGTCGGGCTTACTTTCCTGTATTTCATCCGCATAGCGGTGGAAACTTCGTGGAGCCTGCTTTCCTGCGTTTACGATATTCCCCGGTGCGGCACGCTTGTATGCGGCACATATCCGCACAGGGCGACGTTCGGGCTGGGAACAGCAGCAATAACAGAAACCGGCGCAGGCGTAACGGTAACGGCATATGGGGAAACCCTGGCCGGGACGATCCGGATCGGAGGGAAGGCATGGGATGCCACATTAGGATATACGGACAGCATCCATGTCTTTCTGGTCCCGAATGCTGCGGCATCCGTCCTTGCCCTCATTCCGTCAGGAAGCATTCCTGCAGGAACAAAACCGCAGGCGGTTTCCTTTGGGCTGCTTTCTTCGGCGGACAGCGTTGTGGAAGGGTGCAGGCAGGACGGGATGTTCCATGCGGCCAGCGCCGGAACCGTCCGGATTGGCGGGAAAACCTATGAGGCGTATCTTGGAAGCCTTGAAAACGGGCATGGGGTGGAAAGCTCCATGACTGGAAACATAATGCCTGCTGATTCTGTAAGAACCGGGGCAGGAAATGCGGGAACCATTCCGGAAAACAGGCTGAAGGCGGCGTTTATTACGGCCGGGAACGTGAAAAATACGGAAACGGCTGTAACCAATGCCTATATCCTGCCAGCAGCCGGCCGCCAGACAGCCGGCGGCGGTGCGCTGGCGGATGCTGCTTATGCGGCCGTTGCCCCTGTTATGGAAATGGAGGCCCTGACGGCTGCCATGCTCCCTTCCCAGCCTGCGGCAGCATCTGCGCGCTGTGGAAGCGGGACGAAGGCTGCGGCATGGGAAACAGACGGCATAGAGACAGGCACCGGCCTGGAAACGGCGGCCGCAGCCATACGGCGGTGCGGGCAGAAGACGGCCCGCTGCGGCAGAAAATAAAACAGAAAGGAGATGGCGGCATGGCGTTTTGGAAAGAGTCATTCCTGGCGGACCGCAGGCAGCAATGGCTCCGGTCTATTTATAAGTTCCAGTATCAGGTGGGCGGCGCATGGTATGATGCCAGGATTAACAGCAAAACGGTTTCCGGAAATGCGGTGGTGTTCATGGTGAGCCTGCCGATTGTCCCGAAAACGACGCATACCATTACGGGGCTCCGGCTTTGGGACATCACAGGGAAGGTATGTGCGGAACAGGCAGTTTCCGTGAAAAGAACCTCTTCCCAGGGGGTTTTAGCCAGGTTTGAATTCCCTATTTATGAAAAAGTGTAAGAGAAGAAAGGAGATGCTGGAATGGCAGTAGCAATCGTAGATCCGGACTATTTAAACGGCAACAGGACGGGGCAGTACACCCCGGAACTGTGGCTGGATGAGGCAAAAGACGTCCAGTCAGGGAAAATCCTCCAGGAAGGGACGCCGATGGATGCGGAGCATTTCAACCACATGGAGCAGGGCATCCATAGCAACGCCCTCCTGCTGGCGCTGCTGACGGAGCAGGTGGCCCATGTGAGGCGGCAGGGAGACGCGCTTGACGGGGAAGTGATCCTGGCAGACTTGGCCAACGCGAAGGATTTTTATTTTAACAATTCCGTAAAGACCATAGCGCTGTCGAAACGGCGGAACAGCCTGGACTACAGGGTGTTTACGGAGATTCAGGGAACCCCGGCCAATGCCGGGGATATCCTGGTTTATGACAAGCAGTTAAACGGCTTTAAGATTGCCTATACCGGCAGCGCGAAAAGCGTGTCCGTGAAATGCTTTGTGCAGGGAGGTGTATCGTAGATGGCGGCAAACGTGATTATCCACAGCGAGGAGCGCAGGGAAAACATACGGAGGACGCTGCTTGATTACGGCGTAGATCCTGCCTGTGCAGGCAGGGAGCAGAAAGACATGGCAGACTGCATCTCGTGCAAAACGGATGAGGCTGTCGGGAACATGAGAAAGGGGAAATAGACATGAATGTAGTGGAAGTATCTGCAGGGAAAAAGATCGGGTACAGCGTGTATAAGAACAAAATCACGTTTGAGGATGAAGTTACCCTGAACTGTGAAAAAAGGGAGCAGGATTTTGATGTCTGCATTGACATCTGCGTGGACCGTGACGGGATGCTGACGCTGGGGACGCTGGGGGAAAGCTATGCCGCACAGGTGGAAATCCCGGCAAGGCAGTATGTGGAAAGGGAAGTTCCGAACCCGGAATATAACCCTGATGACGAGACAAGCCAGGAAAAAGTCATGGAGAAAATACCGGCAGCATTTTCCATGGCAAACGTGACGCTGAAATTATATGCGGTTGAATAAAGGAGGAATGAGTGATGGCAAATTATGATCAGTTTGCGGCAGCCGTGAGCGAGCTGTCCGGCGGGAAAAATGTAGTCCTGTTAGATGATATAGGGTATCCGTCTGTTTATGTAAAGATCCCAAAAGGGAAGATATCTGAGCTGATTAAAGGCGGCACTGAGAACGTCCACCCGGCTTTTTCTGTTGACGGCGTTGAAAAGGCGGCTTTTTATTACAGCAAGTACCAGAATATCATTATGAACAACCGGGCATACTCCCTGGCGCACCGGGACCCGGCGGTAAGTCTGAACTGGGATGCCGCAAGGAAAGCCTGCGAGGCGAAGGGGGCAGGGTTCCATCTGTCCACTATGGCAGAGTGGGCATACATAGCGCTGTGGTGCCGGAAGAACGGAACCATGCCGAGGGGCAACAATAGCTATGGACGCGACCACATTTACACGCATGAACACGGGGAGGAAGCGTCCAAGGACAGCGCAAAGACCGGGCGGACTTTTACCGGCTCCGGCCCTGTGACATGGAACCACAACGGGCAGATTGACGGCATCTGTGACTTGAACGGGAATGTCTGGGAATGGAACTCCGGCATGAGGCTGGTGGACGGGGAAATCCAGATTATCCCATACAATAACGCTGCCCTTGGCGCGGAGTGCCAGCAGAACAACGAATCCACGCTTTGGAAAGCTATCAAGGCGGACGGGACCCTTGCCGATCCTAAAACTTCCGGCACCTTGAAATGGGACTGGAAAGATGGCAAAATCCAGCTTACGGATAAGGAAGTGGCCTATAAGACAGATCAGGGCAACGGCGGCGAATATAAAAGCATGACGCTTGCGGACAGCTTAACGGCCCCGGAACTGGCAAAAATCCTCCTGCTTTATCCAGATGAGCCGGACGGTGATTACGGCGGCGATTACCACTGGGTAAACACTGTCGGCGAGCGTTTGCCGATTTGCGGGGGCGGCTGGAACCATGGTGCCAGCGCGGGCGTGTTCTCTGTCCACCTGCACAATCCCCGTTCGGCTGTGGACTGGGGCATTGGCTTCCGCTCCGCTTTTGTTGATCTGTAATCTGGTTTCTGTGTTCTGAGAGGGGCTGTGATAACAGCCCCTCCATATTTTTTGCGTGGAAAATAACGGAATACGATATTTTGTAACAAATCATTGGAAGCAGCAACAGAGCGTTGTAAAATGAAAAAAATGTGGTATAGAGGGATCCTATGGATGAATTGAAAATTCTGCAGAAAACATTTGACATGATGAAATATGCATATCCTGCACTGGCACAGTATCCGAAAGGGGAAAAGTTTGCGCTTGCGGCTGATATCAAGCGGTGCATGGACACAATCCTTGAACGGATTATCGAAGCCAATAAAAGGTATTATAAAAAGACTACACTGCAGGAGCTTGATGTGGCGGTTGAAAAGCTCAAGGCATACATCCGCCTGTCATACAGCTTAGGTTTTCTGCCTCCAAAGAAATATGAAATATGGTCCGGTCTGGCGGCTGAGATTGGCAGGATGGCAGGAGGATGGATAAAGAGCGCAAATAAGTAGGGTACGGGATACTGCGTTTGCCGATTTGCGGGGGCAACTGGAACAATGGTGCCAACGCGGGCGTGTTCTATGTCAACCTGAACAATCCCCGTTCGAATGTGAACTGGAACATTGGCTTCCGCTCCGCTCTGCCCCATAAGTCAGATACCGCAGACCTACTTGGTCTGTGGCCAGTACAGGGGGTAAAGGATTCCGTTTCCGTCGCTTTGCGAAAAAACAAAGATTTCCGTGTAATGGACACGGAGATCGGTGGACACGAATGCCGATAGTACCGGATATTCCCGGGGAATTCCGCAATGATCCGAAAGGAGATAATATGTCCATTAAAAATATTTACCCCAGCATAGTGTCGTTTGAAAACCTGCTCCAGGCAGAGAAAGATTCCAGGGCAGGGAAACGGTATGAAAAAGAACAGCTTGCATTTTGGGGGAATTTGGAGGATAACCTGCATTCCCTGTCTAAACGCCTGGAAAACCATGATTACCCGCCGGACATATACCACCATTTTTATGTCTACGAACCGAAACTGCGGAAAGTGATATATTCTGATTATGTTACAAAAATAATCCAAAGAGCGGCTTATAATGTTTTAAATCCGCTTGTATGCAGAGGGATGATTACAGATACCTATTCCTGCATTGAAAAACGTGGACAGTTAAAAGCCATGCAGCGTCTGGCTGGCTGGGTGGATTATGTGACACGCAGCGGGGGAAAATGGTATTACCTGAAAATGGATGTTGAAAAATTTTTCTACCGGATGGATCATGATATCCTTATGAAAATTATCCGGAAAAAAATAGAGGACAGGGATGCAGCCGCATTCCTGGAACATTATATATGCCATGCATCCAGGGCATTCGGGCTTCCGATTGGAACCAAGTCGCCGCTGGATATCCCGGATGAGGAAATGCTCTGGGATGTTGGGATTGCCATTGGCGGCGGGTTATCCCATATGTATGGCAATATGTATCTG
>CANREH010000011.1 GCA_947629585.1 uncultured Lachnospiraceae bacterium
GCCGTCTCCAGGGCTGTCCTGAACGATAAGGAACTGCATTCCGAATAATTCCCCGCCTTATCCTTCACTACAAGATAAGCATTATAATCCTTCCCTCTCTGGAGTCCTTCCCTGGAAACCGATACCGCCGTACCTGCGCTGATTTCCTGCCCTTCCCCTGCGGCGGAAACCACAGCGGCAGCCAAACCATCCTTATCTTTTTCTTTCAGCGTATCCTCAGAATCCCTGCAGAGGGCAAGATAATAAACCCCGTCCTCATTTACTTCTATCTGCAAGGATACCCCCGTATCTGTCAATGTCTCCGGCACCGTTTTAAAATCTGTGATCTCCGGCACCGTCTCATCCTCCACCATACCGTCCGAGGAAAGGTATGCCGTATTCCCTGCAGCATCCTTTAACTTTGCATAGACCACATTTTTCGTATCCTTTTCCAGCTTCGGCCTGGAAGATGCGTCATATGCCTTCCAGTTTTCTTCCGGAAGCGTCTTCAATTCTTCTAAGGTATAGGTTTTCCCTTCCGTTGCAATCAGGTAGGAAATTGATTCCACACCGACATTGTCCTCCGCCTCGATTGTAATAACTTCCTGGGTGGATTTATAAATCCCGAAGGTAATCTTCTCAAGGAAGGAATCCCATCTGCTTTCCGCTATGGAGATTGCGCCCGTCGGGGCTTCGGTATCTCCCCAGATGGCATAAAGGGTAACTTCTTCCCCTTCTGAAAATAATTCAGAGAGTTCTGTTTCTCCCTGATAGAGCACTTCTCCGGAAGAAACATTCGACCATCCGGCAAAAGAAGCCCCTTCTTTCGTCATTTCCTCCATCGTTGGAAGGAAAATTGTGGTTTCCGTCATCTTTGGATTGTATTGCTCACTGACCGTTCCGCCATCTATTTTCAAAGTTACTTTTCTTACCGCATCTCCCTTTGTACATTCCACGGATATAACGGAATCTTTATAAGAAGCCGTAAATAGATGCCCTGTTGCGCTGTTTTCCTCCGTTTCCCTATATTCAAAATCATCCTGATCCTGATACGTATAATATCCATCTGTTTCACATTCCGGCTCCGTATAAGCTCTGGTACAGATGTGAGTAGTCCCTTCGGATGTTACATAATAGGCATCCGGGGATACCTGGACAAATGCCTGCCCTCCGTCATTCGGTCCCAGAAAACCGGAAAAAGAAATGATAAATGGCTTCCCTTCCGGCTGACTGTAGGAAATATCTGCCAAATCTACCACATTCAATAATGCACAGCCAGTATCTGTATCTTCATCATTATCAAAAGTACCAAGCGCAAGGAAACCTCTGACAACATTCCTGCCAGTAATCAAAGTATTCTCAAAGCTGCCATTTTCTGTACCATTTCCCCAGCCAATAGCATTTGCCAAAGTACCAAGATACACATGGCTTCCTACAGAATATTTCTTTCCATCTAAGCTCATATACAGCTCAGAATTAATTCCATTACTCCAACCATATTCCGTTTCCCCGGCAGTAACCCCATCGCAATGTATCTTATCCGATTTTACAATAGTCAGGAAAGACATTTTCGTGCCGTCCATCTTATAATATGAAGATGTATATGGATTTTCTGCCACAGTCATAATCTTCTGGTATTCTGTATCTTCGGAGAGCTCCAGGCTGTATTCTGCCGCTGCAGAAACCAATTCTTCTCCCGAACTGTCGGTCAATGCCACAAGATAAGAACCCGGAATAGCATTCTCACCGTTCATTCCCGCCATAGCAAGCACAACTTCCACAGAACTGCCCTGATTGACAATACTTTCTACGGTTGCTAAACCTACCGTTGTTCCTTCTTCCGCTTCAACTCCGTTTACCTTAACAATAGCATCCTGGATAGGCTCTGAAGATGTAAATGCTGCCGTCACCCTGCCGCCTTTGTCAAGATATGCTTTTCCGGAAATTTCTGCAGAATAAGAAGGGAATGTGTATTTTTCACTTCCATTTACTGCCGTCCATCCGCCCTTTCCATCATTTGCTCCTAAATAACCAGACAAAGTAAATGTTTCTCCCTGCAGCGTCTTTAAAGTATAACCAATATCTTTAAGTTCTACTACATTTAACAGAATACAGCCTTTATCTGTATCATTATCATTATCAAAGCTCCCAAAAGCCATATAGCCCCTGACTACATTACTTCCTGTTATCAAATCATTTTCAAAACTGTTATCGGAAGTTCCAGTTCCCCATCCAACAGCATTTGCATATACTGTATTTTCATCCGCGTTATACCATGTATGGCTTCCTACAGAATATTTTTTTCCTCCCATAGTCATATATAATTCGGAATTAATCCCACTCCACCATCCATAAGCAGTCCCATCAACTGTCATTTGATCACAATGTATCTTATCTGATTTTAAAATAGTCATAAAATACATTTTCGTACCATTCACTTTATAATATGCCGAAGAATTTGGATTATCTTCTGTCTTTATTGGTTTGTATTCCGTATTATCCGATACAGATAATTCATACTCTATTGTATTTTCTGCCAGATTATTGCCAAGGGCATCACATAAAGCCACATCATAAATTCCTGGCACGCTATGCCAGCCGCTCATTGGAGCCATAGTTAATATTACCTGCGCTGTCCCGTTTCCAAATACAATATCTTTTACGGTTGCAAGATTTACGGTATCTCCAACTTTTACCGGGGTTTCATTAATTTTAATAACACTATCCGAGTTCATAGTGCCATCAGATTGAAAAACCACCGTCACTTCATTTTCCGTATCCGGATAAGCATTGCCCGAAATTTCTGCGGAATACCCCGGAACCTTATATTCCTTCGTTCCATCCACCTCAATAAATCTGCTCCCGTCACCATTCGTTCCAAAGTCATTTGGTCCGAGATAACCAGATAAGGTAAACTTTGTTCCTGGCATTTTATCAGCCGTATAACCGATATCTGCCAAATCTACTACATTTAACAGTACACAACCAATATCCGTATCATCATCATTATCAAAAGTCCCTAATGCCATATAGCCTCTGACTACACTGCTACCGTCTTTAATTAAATCTGTAAGAATACCTTCTCCCCACACAATCGGATTTGCCCATTTATTTTCATTCGCATGACTGCCTACCGAGTATTTTTTTCCATCTATAGACATATATACTTCCGAACAAATCCCATTATACCACTCATAGGTTTTGTCTCCTGCTGCAATTCCAGCACAATGTATTTTATCCGATTTCACAATTGTCATAAAATACAGTTTCGTACCAACTACTTTATAATACCCAGATGTATATGAATTTTCTTCTGTTGTTATAATTTTTGCATATGCAGAATTTTCCGAAAGACTGTCCAGATCATATTGAAGTGTCTGCGTCTTTACTTCACTGGAAAAACTGTCTAACAACGCAACATCAAAAGATCCCTTGATATTATGCCATCCTTCTATCGGCTTTACCGTCATGTCAACAGAAATTTCCTGCTCGCTGTAAGTAATATCGTTTACGGTAATTTTATCCACACTGCTTCCTTTTTTCACCGGAGTTCCGTCAATGGAAATGGTATCATTTTTACTTAACTTTCCATCCGTCTTAAAGGTAAGCGTCACAGGGCTTGCCTTGTCAAGATATAGTTTCCCTTTTGTTTCTGTCGTAATATTTCCTGTGTTTTCTTCCTGTGACTCGTATACTTTGATATTATCAACTTTAGCAAAACCACCGCGAGCTTTCAGTACATATAATCCTTTCAATCCTGTATCGGAAGCCAAAGAAACAGTTCTATGAATAGTAGTTCCATTAGTTGTAATGACAACATTTACAATCTTATTATCAGTATCTACACTTGCTTTTATATGAGTCCACTCTGTATTTGGAATTGTCACTGTTTCTTCCGCATCATTTATTTTCCATTGATCCGTATTACCTCCACTTGCGGATAATTTCAAAATATATTTTTCATTAACTCCGCCGCCAGATGGATCTCCTGTATATCCTGAATCTTGACTTGCAATTACAAATTGTGCCTGTGATCCGCTGTTATTTCCGGAACTCAACACAACGTCAGCTTCTACTGTATATCTTCCTTTTAATTCACTGCCATCATCAAAGAAATCCGTAGAAGCACTTCTGTTACCCGACGCACTACTGGCAATAAAATGGAAATAATTTCCGTACTCATTATCATTATCAATAGTAATAGAACTCTCATCATAAGCCGATTTCCATATTGTAAGAGGATCTGCTGCCGTTTCAAAATCCTGATAATACAGATATCCCGAAGTATCTATTTCTGTCCCGTCATAATCTTTGGCATATCCTATGCTGACATCTTCCATCCCATACTTTGCTGTCAATGTTCCCTGCCGGACTGCCTGTGCCAGAGCCTTTGACAGAGCTGCCACGGTGCTTTTCCCAATGGCAGTGCCTGCGGCATACGTCAGCATCAGAACATCATCCCGGTAAAACTCAATAGAACCATTGACATTATAAGAAATCGTTACCTTATGTCTCTGCCCATCCGTAAAAATATCCCAGGGATTTACAATTCCTGCGTCTTTAGCTTCACTGCTCAACGTCCCGGATGTTTCAAAAATATTGGTCCCGCCGTAATTCAAGACAGAAAGATAAACGTATTCCCCATTTCCCGTAATAAATACCGGCGTCCAGTCGCTGGTAATTCCGGTTTCTGTAAACGTCAGGGAAACTCCCGTATTAGCATTGATTGAAGATACTGGCATAAAGACATCTCCTGCACCTGCGCGATCATAAGACATCAATGTGCCTGTGCTGCTTTCTGTTCCATAAACAGTAACCGGATACTTTTTTTGATAATAATAATCTCCTTTCGTGATCGTCTTCGTCAGAATAATTTCCTGATCAGAATCTGCTGGAGAAACCGTCCCGTTATCAGAAAGGGCAGACGTATTAGAAGAAGACCATGTAACTTCTGCACCCAGCTCTCCCTGATACAAGGTTAAGTTCTGGCTAGTAGATAGCGGCATTTTTATCTTTTCATTTTTAGCGTTATACGCAACTATTTCATTATCTCCCAGTTTTTTAGAGCCCCAAATACAGGAACCGGATTTTTTTACTGCGGAAAAACACATGGTTTCTATATTTGTCCCATCAACCGTTTGTTTTGTAAACACTCCTTTATATTCTGTGCCATTGATTGTAATTGTGGCATAAGCAGTTCCGCTTTTCTCCTCCCATGTACCTGTATATGCGCCATCAATAGTCCCATCTTCCTTTAATATAATTTCCACAGGTTTCACAACATCCAGATTGGCAGCTACCGTACCCTCATCCGCCGCTTTCGGATTTGAATACTGATGTACAATCAAATCATAATCCCCTGCAATCTCTGATTTTGGAATCTCTGTGCTTTTGATCGTCTCGTCATTGACTTTTTCCCCTGCATACTCATATGGGGCAGCCACAATCCAGCCGTCTTCATTCTGGTAAAGCTGATGAACCCTCAACTGATGATCCGCCGTATCGTTTGCAAATTTTGTATGGTAAATGACATAGGCATTCCCGTCATCGTCCACAAAGGCAGAGTTATGCCCCTGCGCTGCTTCCCCTACGGACATGGTATTCCACTGATAATTTCCCATCAACTGAAGGCCGCGGCTGTCACTTTTAAAATTATTCACCCTCGACGTATAAATTGCGCTTGTTCCATTAATATCCACATATGGTCCGTCCGGCTTTTCTGAACGGAATACCCTCATATTATAGCCGCCAGTCGGGGAATAGAATCCATAAGAAACAAAAAGATAATAGTAATTCCCCATCTTTTCCACATAAGCGCCCTCACCGGAATTATACCATCCCCCGGCGATCTTTTTTCCAAAATACGGATCGGAAGTGACATTTTCATTCGCTGCCGAAGCATCTGCTCCTTTTCCATTTACCTCATAAGGGTAAGTAACGGTATAATCCCTTAACCCTGTCTTCTCATCCAGCTCAATCATGTAAATGCCGCCAGACCAGGAACCATAGCCCAGCCATAATTTATTATCATCATCATAAAATACAAACGGATCAATGGCATGAGGCCAGTAAGAACCATAAGATCCATTGGTAACAAAACCTTTGTAACGGGAAGGCAGCTCACTTAACTCCTGTCCATTATTAATGACATACTTCAAATCTGTTTTTGTATAAGATACCGCACTGTCTTTGCTTTCCGTAAAACCGGAATAAACAATCGGAGCTTCATATACATACGGCCCTTCTATATTTTCTGATGTCAGTAATATTACAACCGAATTCCATTTGCTTCCATTCAGGCTTAAATACATACAGTATTTTCCCATATTTTCATTATATAAGATATCCGGCGCCCACATATTGCCCTCTACGACATAATCACCAACCGCCGTATTCCAGTCCGAGGCAGGCATAGATCCAAAATCCACTTCCACGCTGCTTCCATCTGCCGTTTCCACAGTCTTTGTTCCATAAGCACCTTTGCCAAAGGCTTCCGCAAAAGGCACTTTTGTCACGTTCCCCTGCTCATCCCTCAGGCCATAATAAGCATTCTCTTTATTTTGATCGGAAATCGCCGTAGAACTCCAATTCATAAGATCGGCAGTCTTCGCCACTCCCATATGGGAGCCAAATACATAATACTCATCCCCGTCTTTTATAATAGAAGGATCATGTACAGACTGCCTTTGATAAGATACTTTCTGATATAAAGAATTGACATCCTCATCCGTCAACTCCGTCGTCGCTTCCGCACTGACTATATTTTCCTTAACCCCCCCCCAGAAAAACAAAAGCCCTGCGGGAGCATTGTTCCTGCGACTGCTGCTGCCGTCAGGCAGGCAATCAGTTTCCTACACCACCTTTTTTTCATAAACATCATTCTCCTTTCCACAAATAAAACAGACAAAATTATTTTAAATAAAATCATATTTTGTTCATTTAGTATATAATATCGTCTAAAACACCACTATCCGTTCATAATATACACCAAATTTCCAATATTTGTCAATGTAGATTTGTGCAAAATTACGAAAATTATGAAAAAACAATCTCTTCCCACCCGCCATCTTCTATCGCATTTTCAAACTCTCCAAAGATCTCTTCATTCGGAATGGAAACCTCCCCTGTGATTCCATCATATGCTAAATACCCTAAATGCACCAGCAGCGTCATTACATCATCTTTACTTTTAAAGCTTGTCATGTCATTTTGAAATTTTCTCGGATTAATTTTTACACTGGCGCCGCCCAGCATAGCAGCCACGCCATCCCTTAACCCGTCAAAATTCATCTCGATATAATATTTCAAAGATTCATAAGTTTCTGTCCTCGTCCAATAATTGTCAAACCGTCTCCTTCTTATTGCTTCCAATACCGATTTCGGATTGTAAATATGCAGGTTTTTATGAAAAACATAACCTTCATACCAATATTTCATCTCTTCAAAATCCAATCCGCAGGTTTCACACAGCTTTTGTACCTCCTCCTGCGTAAATCCCATAAACTCCTCCAATGGCGTCGGTGTCACCATAGTATATTCATCAAAATGATTAAGCGCCGACTGTGTGCCATATTTTTTTATTGGCAAAATGCCCGTAATATAAACAAGCTCAAGGAAACTTTCCGCTACCACGCCTTTTAACAGTCCCCGGAGAAAATTGATATACTGCTCCTGCATAACCGTATTTTCTTTATCTTCCCGAAAAATGCAGTCCCATTCATCAATAATAATGATAAATTTTTCTTTTTTGGAAAAAAACACTCTTAACAGAACTTCGGTCAGGGAAACATCCTCCTTTTTCACAAGCTCAGGATAGTATTCACGGATTTCCCTGATTACTTCCCCCCTGCATATAGGAAATCATCTGCTTTAATATCCCTTTCCCCTCTGCCACGCTTCGGAACCATTGTATGTCCAGGCGGATTACATTATGCCGATTTAATTCTTTCTTATAATCATTAGATTCTGCTATTTTTTTATCCTGAAATAATTCCTGGGAGCTACATCCCCTGCTGTAATATGCCGTAAGCATCTCAACCGCCACGGATTTTCCAAAACGTCTCGGCCTGCTGACGCAAAGAAATCTCTGCTCTGTACCAAGAACACGGTTGGTAAAATCCAGCAGCCCTGTTTTATCTACATAAATCTGGGAACGGACAGCAGAAGCAAACCCATCATTCCCCGGGTTAAAGAACACTCCCATGCTACCACCCCACTTTTTGATCCTTATGCGTGAAATTTTTCATGTTTTCCTTAAATTCCGACAATTTCACCTCATAATAGCTTTTCTGCATTTCGCTTAATTTCCCTGCTTTGGACAATTCTGTCAGGGTATCCTCCAATTCTTTCAGATCCATCTGCGCCGCGTCTTTATAGTTGTTGGAAAGATTCATCCGGATACTTTCTATAATGCCCTCCAGCCGCTGATTTTTCCCTGTCCTTTTTAAAAATTCAAACATCTATCTTCTCCCTCCTGCAAACAACTGCATCAACGCCTTCATTGGGAACGTAACATAACGGTTTGCCATTGCAGCCTCTTTATTCCGCCGGATATCCTTATAAATATCCCTGCGGATTTTTTCCGCCTCCGGATTCCCTTTTAGTTTTCTTAAGTTCATATAACAATACAGCATTGCTTTCACATATTTAAACTCCGCACATTCCGCAAGCTCCGGCTTTTTTTCCCGGACAAACGCCAGGTTGTCCATACTGTTATAGTAATAATCAACCGCGCGGAGAGAAAATGCGGAAGTCGTAATGCTGTTCTGCCGTATTCTATAGTAATAAGTATCCTGATCCAGAAACACAATTTTTTTACACTCCGCATAGGCATGTAATGCGACAACTTCATCATCATTGATACGGTCTAACGGAAAACGGATCTGTTCAAATATTTTCTTTTTAAACAGGCGGTTCCACACGGCAGAGCCGCGCAGCAGGACACGCTCCATAGCTTTTTCCGACGTTTCACATACCACCGGGGATTTTTTCTTTTTCTTCGGCGTCAGCTTCCCGTCACGGTCTATTACAGTCACGCAGGCTCCCACGGAACAGTCAGCGTCATATTTTTTCAGCCCGTCAAGCAAGACCTCATAGGCATTTTTCGCAATCCAGTCATCACTGTCAATAAAACTGATATAATCCCCGGAAGCATAATCAAGCCCATCGTTGCGCGCCCTTGCCACGCCTTCATTCTGCTTATGGATCACATGGATACGTTTATCTTTTGCGGCATAGCGGTCGCAGATATTCCCGCATTCATCCGGAGAGCCATCGTCCACAAGAATAATTTCAAGATTCCGGTACGTCTGGCAGAGAATGCTTTTTATACATTTTTCAAGATACTCCTGCACCTTGTAAACAGGAATGATAATGCTGATTTTTTCTTCCATAAAAACACCCCTTTTTTACCACTTGGTTTTCACTGATAATTTTGTATGAAATTTTATGCAGATAATTTTTTCTGACATTTGTTATTTTCTCATGGCATAATGCTATTTTTTCTGTTTATAATAATTCCTGCTTCTTTTTTCTTTATGCGCAAGCCGCCTTTTGCAGTCTGGCAGGCTTTTTCCCATGTGTATAGCCAATTCATTGATGTTGCTGCAATATCAAAGTCGTCATTTTTTTCATCAATTCATCAGCAATGTGCCTGCTTTTATCATTTAGGATTTTCTTTTTTTGTTCACGCGCCCATTCTACAGCTTTTAACTGATCTTCCGGTCGCTCACTTAATATTACGTGTTCTTCCATCATGCTATGCACCTCCTATCGATCCTCATAGTTTATACCTGCGTTATAGCAATTTTTCAGGAAATACTCTGCTGCTTTCTGTAAATCTTTTATATTTTTTGCTTTATTACTTAAATCAATTGCCTCATTAAGCAGAATAATTGATTTCTCGAAATTGTATTTATTGTTCTTTACCAGATATGACACACTTCCTAAATTAGTTACTACTATCATCATTTTTACTGTTTCATATCTTAGCAAAAACTGTATATCAGATAATGAAAAAGCGGAAAGAGACGGATGATTATGCAATACAATCACCACACAGTCTTTTGAAGCACGTATCAGATGATATGATGTCGCATCACTCAAAGGATCTACATCATGTTCCGTTCCCAATGCAATTCCCAGATAACGTTCCCCTTTTTCTATCAGACTAATACTATCAAGGCTATAGGTAACTGCCACCTCATTAGAATTATTTTCTTCTTTAGAAATTTTTAAAACTTGTCTTGCCAGCTCTTGAAGATTATCATATTCCGTTTCAGGTATTTCCTTATATTGAACATATGGAATTTTATTAATAGCTTCATCTGTAATCACTATTTTGTGATCACGTTTTTTCGCCATTTCAAGATCATTGCTCATTTTCTTCCACCCCTCTTTTTCGTGTTCCTCTAAGATATTATTTAAAAGTCTCAGTAGTAGTCACGTTTAGAATAAAACGTTCTTAAATTAACACATAGATATAAATCTTTTCTCCCTATCCATTTTATAACAGTATCTCTGCTTATGTCAATTTACACATAAAATTTTTATTAAAATAGCAGCTCTTTTCCATTTTAAAACCGGGCGCAAGCCGCGCCCGGTTCTGTTTCACCCTGCTTTATATGCCGTCTTACTTTATTTCCCGCAGTTGCACTGATTATCAAATGCCGGATTGAACGCATAGAAATTCTTGGAATCCAATTTTTCCTGCACCAAGCGCAATGCTTCCCCGAAACGGGAAGATGGAAGTAAATTTACTCAAAAAAGATTGCGGCTAAAATCCGCATTAGATTTTCCATGTGATTTCAATATTCCCGTTTGCGATTTTGATAACTTTGATGAAAGCGTCCACAACCGCCTGTTTATCCTCAAAAGAAACGCTGTCCCATGTCTTCGCATGATCGGTGATCTGCCCTATGTTACTTTCCGTTTTTGAACAGGTGAGAGAAACGATTTCCTCCTGTAATGTCCGGCGTTCTGCGTCCAGCTCGGAAACCTTGCCGCCTATGTACTTCATTAAAATACTGTCTGCATTTCCCACTTTGGAAAGCAGATCACCTATTTCCTCATCTATCTGCGTCAAACGGATTTTGTTTTTTGAGACGAAAGGCACAGTCTCATTTTCTTTTTCTCCGGCCAGCTTCTTAAATTCAGACAGCTTTTCACGAATGGCACTTAGCATATATTCTTCCAGAACATCAGCATAGACTGTACAGCCCGTGCCCTTGCAGGAATTGTCATGTCCGGCGCAGCTACATACAAAGTAGCGTCCCCATTTCGTGTTTGCCCTTCTAATTACCAGAGCATACCCGCAGTTGCCGCACTTCACTTTTCCGGTCAGCCATGAATTTTTAGGTTTACAGGTCTGTGTTGATTGGCGGTTGTTCAGACAGCGTATCCGGCAGGCTAACCATGTCCCCGCCGGTATAAATCCCCGGTGAGGGGCTAATACAATCTCTTTGTCTGTAAGGTCGCATTGTTTCCGGGTCGCTGATACCGTTCCTTTGTAGAGATAACAGGCGTTATAACCTGTGAAGTCACTCGCCGGATTATAGATATTTGCGCCCTGGCTTTTGAAGAAATTATACACGTCAATATCAGCTTTCACATACACGGGATTTCTTAACAAATCGCTTAACCTCGCAGAGTTCCAGGTTCCCCCGCGTAACTGCCTGATACCGTTTTTATGCAGATATTGTATAATGTCGCCCAGTGAATTTGACGGGTCGGCATACAAGGAATAAATTAACTTTAGCTGTTCGCTTTCTTCCGGGACTTCTTCATACATGAAAGTACGGATATTGTCAATGATGGTTTCCTTTAAGCGATACCCGTAGGGAATACGCCCACCCATGTAAAAGCCCCGTCTGCACCTTGCATAATAAGCATCAGTTACTCGTTTTTGAATGGTTTCCCTCTCAAGCTGCGCAAACACAATGCAGATATTCAACATGGCTCTGCCGATCGGCGTTGAAGTATCAAACTTCTCTGTTGAGGAAACAAACTCAACATGATACTGCTGAAAAGTTTCCATCATATTGGCAAAATCCAGTATGGAACGGCTGATACGGTCTAACTTATAAACGATCACCCGCTTTATCTTTCCCGCCCGAATATCGTTCATCATCTTTTCAAAATCTGGACGATTGGTATTTTTTCCGCTAAATCCTCTGTCTGCATACTCAATATAAGGTTCTCCGTGGGTTTCATACCTGCAGTATTCCAACTGGCTTTCAACGGATATACTGTCTTGTTTTTCAATTGATTGGCGTCCATACAATGCGTCATACATCATATCACTATCCTCTTTGCAAGGGCATATGACAGAAGCCCGCCCGCATTTACATTATATCGAACGCACATTTTTTTAATGTGTCTGTTCATATTTTCGAAAGATCAAAAAGAGCTGTTTCTCAATTTCTCTTTTTACTATGTCCTGTGGTCTATGTAAATACTGCGGACGGCGGTTAATTACGGTTACGTGCATTTTCTGTTGATTGATTTCTGCTTTGTCAATCGTATATATTACCTTATCCTCCATCAGATACACCCCGATTTCTTTTGTACATTCTATGAAAGGCAGCCTGCTTTCAGACTGCCTTTTTTATTTTCTGCTGTTTCATTTTAGAAATTGCCCGGCGTATAACGCACTGTAACGATATGCACCTCTTTCTTTTGTTTCAGCACACGATAAATGATAACATAATTTTTTACAAATAACTGACGGTAATCTCCACTTGCATAAGCGCCCACGCGCCGGACTGCTCCGCGTTCCGGAAACTGCTCTAAACTGAAAATCGCAGTTTCCAATTCGTCAGCCATATTGAATGCAGTTCCAGGTTCTGACAGGCTTTCCGCAATATAAGTATAAATATCCTCCAAATCCCGGCAGGCACGGGCATAAAGTCTGACAATATATCTATCCAAAATGTTTCCTCCGTAAAGAAGAAAGTGCTTCCCTGGCGTCCAGCAGAACACCGTCGGCAGCATATTCTTTTTCAGCCTCGCTGATTGCTGCGTCTGTACGCGCTGTTTCTATCATTTCCTCGTATGTTTCCATGCTCATAACCACCAAATCTCCGTAACCGTTCTTTGTGATAAAAAGCGGTTCGCGCCTTGCATGGCAAAGCTCGGAAATTTCTGTGGTATTTCTAAGATCTGTAATAGGTCTAATCTGCGGCATATCACGCGCCTCCCTTCCTGCACATTACTATAGCAGAATTATGTACAAAATACAAGGCTATTAATCCAGCTTTTGCACCTTTGGGATTTTACTGCAATCTTCCCGATTTGCTTCCCCAAACCTCTGGAAATGCACAATTTCTCTCTCCCTTAAGAAACGGAGAGGGTCGCACACTTCCGGATCGCTTACCATGCGCAGAAGATTGTCGTATGTTGTCCTTGCCTTCTGCTCCGCCCCCATATCCTCTGCCAGATCCGTAATCGGATCGCCTGTCACCTGAAATTCCTTTGCGGAAAACGGCATGCCGGACGCTGCCTGCGGCCAGACGCCAACCGTATGATCTACATAATAAGGTGCGAATCCACTGTCTAAAATTTCCTTTGGCGTCAGCCCCTTTGTCAACTGGTGAACCATAGTCGCAACAATTTCCAGATGCGCAAGCTCCTCTGTACCGATATCCGTCAGCACTCCTGCAACTTCCCGGTAAGGCATACTGTACCTCTGGGACAGATACCGCATGGAAGCTCCCATCTCGCCGTCTGGCCCGCCGTACTGGCTGATGATAAGCTGCGCGATCTTCGGGTTCGGCGTTGTAATATTTACCGGATATTCCAGCCTTTTTTCATAATTCCACATAGCAAACTTTCCTTTCCTGAAATTAAATTTCCACCATCATAACTACTGAAAGCTATTCCCACGGCCACGGCGTCTGTGTCCACATCCAGCAGTTTTTGCTGCTGACATCCTTGCTGCAGAGAGGCCCATACATCTTTGTGTATTCCTCCAATGCCTGCTTACGGACATTTTTATACTGCTCATAATAGCACAGGGCGTCATTGTCGCAGGGATGCGTATCCAGATAGAGCACGACATCCTCCAGCGCAAAGCCGACTTCCGTAATAAATTTCAGAAGCTGCTCCTGCCCGCTGTTCCTATTCCGACTATTTGCACATGCACAAGACATATTAAAAATCCTCCTAAATCATGAATTCATTTTTCTGATTCCAAAAATCCGGAACCTTTCCCGGTTATTCATTAACATCTGCCGCACTCAAAATTCAGCGCAAGCTCCGTAAAAATAGTTCCCTGCGCAAGCCCTTTGCAGCCGTCAACGACATTTTTCCATTTCTGCATCGGAACATACGCCATGCCGACCGGGTATTCCTTTTCCTTACAGCCTTTTCCGCCTTCCGGCTGAAATTCCATCATCTTTTTTTCCATATCAGAACACGGCATATACCGGCCGTTATTTCTCATCCCGTTCATCTGCCCCTGCGGCCGCATACAAGAATTCATCATCCTTAAGCGCCTCTCTTTCTATGATTCATATCCGGGTTTCCCCGTTCTTTACTATCTTATGAAGCCGTTCCTGTTTTGTTACAGAAGAGACCGCGCCGGATTTGACGAATGCATGATTTTTATGTATACTGTGCCCAGGGAAATGATATTTTAAAAGAAAAGGAGCTTTTTATGGGAAATCTCGCAAACCCGCAGAACACGATTGCGGTTTTAAAAAAATACCAGTTTAATTTTCAGAAAAAATTTGGACAGAATTTTTTAATCGATCCCCATGTATTAGATAAAATACTGCACGCTGCCG
Organism: uncultured Lachnospiraceae bacterium; assembly: GCA_947629585.1. Taxonomy (GTDB): domain Bacteria; phylum Bacillota; class Clostridia; order Lachnospirales; family Lachnospiraceae; genus MGBC100174. The sequence continues at coordinate 14,763 of CANREH010000011.1, forward strand.
ACATTAAAAAAGACGATTTCGTCCTGGAAATCGGGCCGGGCATCGGCACGCTGACCCAATGCCTCTGCGAGCACGCAAGACAGGTGATTGCCGTGGAAATTGATAAAAACCTGATTCCAATCCTTCAGGATACGTTAAGCGAATATGACAATGTATCCATTATCCAGGAAGATATTTTAAAAACAGATATTCAGAAAATTGCAGACACCTATAACGGCGGGAAGCCGATCAAGGTCGTGGCGAACCTGCCCTATTACATCACGACACCGATTATTATGGGGCTGTTCGAAAGCCATGTCCCGGTAACCTCCATTACCGTCATGGTGCAGAAAGAGGTTGCCAGCCGGATGAAGGCAGGGCCGGGCTCCAAAGACTACGGCGCGCTCTCGCTTGCCGTGCAGTACTATGCCCTGCCTTACCTTGCCGCCAATGTCCCGGAAAACTGCTTTATGCCCCGTCCGAGTGTCGGCTCCGCCGTCATCCGCTTAACAAGGCATGAAAACTGCCCTGTGGAAGCAACGGATGAAAAGCTGTTATTCCATATCATCCGCGCCGCCTTTAACCAGCGCAGGAAAACGCTTGTCAACGCCCTGAGCAATTCCCCGGAGCTGGATTTTGATAAAGCGTTTCTTTCCGATGCCTTAAAAGCCTGCGGCTTTTCCCCTTCTGTCCGGGGCGAGGCGCTTTCGCTGGAACAGTTTGCCCTGCTCTCCAACACGCTCTTCGGCTAATTTATTTTCCCTCCGGCTCAATGACCGGGAACCGGAGGATTACCTTAAACATATCCCCGTCGATGATTACCTGAAATTCCCCGCCGCAGGCAATCGTAAAGCCCTGCGCAATCGAGAGCCCAAGCCCGCTTCCTTCCGTCGTGCGGCTCTTGTCCCCTCTTACAAAGCGCTCCGTAATATCCCCCGCCTCAAATTTCATTTCATACCCGGCGATATTTTTAATGGTAAACGTAAGCTTCTCCCCGTCCGACACCAAATCCAGATAAACCCTCGTTCCCTTTAAAGAATATTTCAACGCATTGTCAATCAGGTTTTGGAGTACCCGGTACAGCCGTTCTCCATCACTGTAAATCATCACATTATTTTTAGCAAGATTCTGCTTAATTCCAAGCCCCGAAGCGTCAATCCGATCCTGCATATCCGCAAGCGTCTGTACTGTCAGACGGTAAAAATCAATTTCCTTTTTTTCAATCTGGATTTCCCCGCTGGTCGCCTTCGCAAGCTCAAATACTTCGGAAATGATGGTCTTTAAACGTTCCGCTTTTTTCTTTAAAATCATCACATACTCCCTCGCTTCCACAGAAAGCTCCGGCTCCATAGCCAAAAGCTCCACATAACTGATAATGGATGTCAGCGGTGTTTTCAGGTCATGCGACACATTCGTCAAAAGCTCAATTTTAAGCCTTTCCGCATGAATCTGATCCTCCACCGCTTTCTGAAACCCGTTTCCAATCTGTTCTAATTTCACTGCATCGGAATAACAAACGGAATGCTTCAAAATACCGGCTTCCTTTACATTGAGCCCCTGGTAATCACCCTGATATACTTTTTCAATCATGCGTTCCATTTTTCCATATTCCATAATATTCCTAAAGCTCCCCAGCAGAAAAAGGAACATAAAAACCGCCAGCAGAAAAAGAAATACGCCCAGATATTCGCTGCCCCCTGTTTTTACAATACTGTCCGGCAGATAAAAATAGGAAGCTGCCCCCAGCAGGCAGAACATAACCGCCCCGGTAAAACAGAAAACGCGCTTCCGTTCCCTGTCTGCAATCGTATGCCCCTGGATCGCATTTCCGGTAAACAGCCCCCAGAATATTTTCCAGCCTTTCAAAACCTTAAGGAAATTTCTTTTCAGCGATCTTTTTATTCTTTCAAAAGCTGCCTTTCCTTTCCTGTCCTCGCTGCACTGATCGTATAAAATTCTGACCAGAGACGGATTCCGGGCTTCCTGATCCTTTATCGCTGCGGCGATCATAAAAAGCCCCAGAAAAGAGAGGAGAAATCCCCCGGTTAAAACAAGCGCCCCGACACAGATACTTACCGTAAGCTGCACGCTTCCCAGGGAAGTCTGTAACAATTCCATCCGGTTCCGCGATACAAATACGGAAATCTTATGTTCATAACACAAATATAAGAAAATGATTCCCGCAAAAAACAGCCCTATCGGCACTTCCAAAAAACAATGCTTTAAAAATGCAGGCAGCCTCCCACAGGAAATCAGCTTTGCCCCAAAATACAGGCTGAAAACTCCGCCCAAAACCAGCAGCACTAAAAATAAATAGATCAAAGAAACATACTCTTTCCAATTCTTTTCTTTTTCCGAAAGAATCTCCCTGGAAAAACAGATGCCGATTTTCTCAATCTTCTTAGATTCCAACAGGGTTTCCGGCACCTCCACCCTGGATTTTCCGTAATTACTGCTAAAAATGACTTCCCCGTTAACTGTTTCCCACCAGTAGCAGTCCTCATAAATCTGCTTGTCGTTCGGGGAAACATTGCTGCCCTCTGACACGGCAGATGTCGCGGCATATTTTTCCCGCACCAAATCCGCAATATTTTCATCGGAAAAAGAATTTGTCCGGTTCGAGAGATTGCTGAAAATCTTTCCTCCATATGCTTCCTTTAATTTCACGCAGTAGCCAAAATCAACATACCCGGAAAAAAAAGTACTCGATCGGCTGTAAACATTTTCCGCACGGTCCGCAATGTCCTTAAATGTAGATGCCGCTTCCCTGGCGTGCATATCCGATTCTACATAGCTGCACGCAAACGGCTCAATCAGATCATTGTCATAATAGGTTGTCCATGCAACATACAGCCCCGACGACAGCATCAAAAGATTGATAAGAAACAGAAAAACTATCACCGTCCTGCTTATACGGCGTTTTTTCTTTACCGGATTTCCCGGCGGCATCCCCGTTTCTTTTTTTTCTGTTTCTGCCTGTTCTGTCTCCATTGCCATCACCCTTTTCCTTTTTTCTGATAAGTTACGATTGCCTCCACCTTGTACCCGATCCCCCAGACTACTTTCAAATATTTGGGCTCTTTTGGATTAATCTCAATCTTCTCCCGAATCCTTCGGATATGCACCATGACGGTATTTTCCACGGAATACGCATCTTCGTTCCATACCCGCTCGTAAATCTCTTCTGCAGAATATACCCGCCCCGGATGGCGCATCAAAAGCTCCAAAATTTTAAATTCTTTTGCCGTCAGCTTGACGATCTGCCCGTCCACGGACGCCTCTTTCCTGCTGATATTTAAACTTAACCCTCCCAGCAGAAGGTTCCCCTCCTGCTTCTGTGCCTCATAATCGCCAAGCGTCATATACCGCCTTAACTGGGAGCGTACACGCGCCACCAGCTCCGCCGGGGAAAACGGCTTCGTCACATAATCGTCCGCCCCTATAGACAGCCCTGCTACTTTATCCTCATCCTCTGTTTTCGCCGACAATATGATAATCGGGATATTCTTCTTTTCCCGGATTTTCATCGTTGCTGACAGCCCGTCCAAATTCGGCATCATAACATCGAGGATAATCAGGTGGATCTTTTCCTGCGTCAGCTTCTCCATCGCCTCCAGCCCGTCATAGGCACGACAGATCGCAAACCCCTCTTTTTCCAAGATCTTCCCAATCCCCTCCACAATATATGGATCATCATCCACCACCAAAATACACGGCTGCTCCATGCCATCTCCTCCTATGCTTCTATACTTATATGTTTCTATACTTTTATACTTATATATAATTCTAATATAATTTCATACCCGCCTGCTTATTTTAGCAAATTTTCTGAACTGTTACCATTATAAAAGAATTTGTAACAGAATTCTTGTCAAAATTCTTACAAATTTCTTAACTTTTTTCCGGACGTCTTGACAAGGGAAGCTCACGGGTTTTTACAAAAAATAAAAGCCCTAACCCAACGGCTTACCCGTCAAACTAGGACTTTGTATGCGCCTCCAGGGGCTCGAACCCTGGACACCCTGATTAAGAGTCAGGTGCTCTACCAACTGAGCTAGAAGCGCATTTTTATTCAATTCCTGCTAAGATTTTCCTTCTGTTCCTTAGCACGGTGCTTATTATATAACAGTTCTCAACAGAATGCAAGCTTTTTTTTAAATATTTTCAAAAATATTTTTAAAAAACTTATAATTTCACGGTTTTTGCCGTTTTGCCCGCTTTTCCTGAATCTTTTGCGACAGTTTTTCCAGCTCTTTGTCCATTTCCTTCCACGACCTGACAAAATTAAAAACCGTTTTATTCAGTCCTTCCTTATCATAAAACAGCCGGGAAGCGGCCTCCTTATATTTCTTTCTCTTTGCCATAGACATTTCTCTCTTTCAAGAGGCTTCCGTTTTCCCTTTACGGCTGTTCCGAAGCCTCTGCTATCATTATAAACAGGATATGCAGGATTTATACATTCGTTCCAAAAATGCAGAGCTTATCGTATCTTCTCCCTATACAAGAGCATTGCAGACGGCTCAGATTATTTCACGGGAAACGGGAATACGGGTTGAAGTCGATATAGATCTACATGAATGGATACCTGATGAAAGCAATCGGTATGAAACATCCGAGGAAAGCTTTGCATTTGCCAGGGAATTTACTAAATTTAAAGGTAAATATCCAACAGGTGAAAAATTCAGATGGGAATCACTTAGCCATATGAGGAAAAGAATGATACGTGTGGCAGATAAATATGCAGGTTATGATAAAGTCATTTTGGTTGGTCATGGGATGGTTTTCAGGTGTTTAACATATATTGAAAAAATGAATCCTGCTGAAGTAATCGAATGCCCTTATCAGGTTGGACAAGCAGAATGTGAGTATTCATTTACATAAATATAAGTCCTGATTTTTCAAACTAATCACTGCCACAATACAACAATCAATGCAGTAAAAACAGGAACGACAAAATTATCCGTCTGATAGAAAACAATACGCAGGGCTTGAAAAATAACTAAACAAATGAATCGGATTGCAGGCACTGTAATCCTTGTGGACCACCGCCTGCAAACGAACGGAAAAGAGCGGCACCTAGCCTTCCTTCACCAGCACCCTCTTGCCCTCAAAGGCGAAAGCATAGCTCCGGATACTCTCTGAGCTAAAGCCGCGGGCAGCCAGCTCTGCAGCATACTGTTTCTCCCTGATCTGCTTCAAACCGGCATCGGCAGCCTCCTCTAAAGAGCCTTCCTCGTCAGGATCAATCACCTTGAACTCTAAGATAAAAGCAGTCTCTCCGGCTTCCGTCGGCTCCAGCATCACATCATACCGTCCAAAGCCGCTCTCCCGATTCGACCGAACAAAGTACCTGCCCTCCAGCTCTGCAATCAGACCAAGAACCAGCCCGTGGTAAAAACGCTCCGGCTCAGCAGAACTAACGCTCCTGCCGCCATCAAAAGAACTAATTACCTGCAGCAGAAGACGGTTCAGATAAGCATTCATTGCCTTCACATCACAGGACAACAGGGCAGTAAGGAACTCTCCATAATGCTCGGAATCCTGAAACCAGTCGATGATCATTTCTCTCAACATCTGCAGCACTTCCCAATTCGTTACAGAAAGTGTGTAAATACGCTTCGACACCTCTGCCGACTCCACTTTCAAATACCCGCTTGCCAGCAGCAAACTCCAGACAGCCCCTTTTTTCTTACCCAGTTGATTGAATACAATCTGCTCATCTAAAGAGACCGTAATTGTTCCGCCCTGCAGAAGAGTTTCTACCTTCACCTTTACACTCTTGTCCGCTGTCCGAAGCAGCCGGCTGACCAGGCCATTCGAGCTGGAATTAGCCCAGTAAGGAAGAAACTCCTTCTGATCCAAAAAATTAGTGATAGACCACGGGTTATAAATGCCATCCAGCTTTCCAAACCGAAAACCGTCATACCAATGCTTCACGGCCTCTTTCTGATCTCCAAGCCCCCTCTCCTCTAAAGCAGAGAATACCTCAGCCTCTGTAAAACCAAAACAATCCGCATATTTCCCGGAAGTTGTAGTCACCACCACGAGATTATTCAGATCAGAAAAAATAGATTCTTTGCTAACCCTGGTAATCCCTGTCAGGATCGCCCTCTCCAGATACGGATTCGTCTTAAAAGCAGCATTAAACAGCCCGCGGATAAAAGCCGTCATCTTATCCCAATACCCATTCAGGTAAGCTTCCTGCATCGGGGTATCATACTCATCCAATAGAATCACAGGCTTCTTCCCATGAAAACGATACAGGTAATCAGACAATAAATGAAGGGATTCCACCACATCTGCTTTTTGTGCCTTTCTGGTAAGGAAGCCTGTAAAAAGCTCCTTTTCTTCCTCTCCTAATTTATCCGACTTTAATAAGTACTTATACTTCCGGAACAACTCTGCCAGCAGGCTTTGGATCCTTTCATAAAAATCATCAAACCTACTCTCTTTCACGGAAGCAAAGCTCAGGAAAATCACCGGGTAAGTCCCCTGCAGCTTTCGGTAACGATTCTCCTCAAAAATACGCAGCCCCTCGAACAGATACCCCTTGTCCTTACACTCCAAAGAAAAAAACTTCTCAACCATGCTCATCAGCAACGTTTTCCCAAACCTGCGGGGACGGGTAATCAGCGTAACAGAGTCCAGACTTTCCCACCACTCCTTAATGAAATGGGTCTTATCCACATAAAAACCATTTTTGGCAATCACATCCTCAAAATCCTGATTGCCAATAGAAACTATCCTCGTGTCCATACAAAACACCTCCCTGCAGACCATTATACAGCAAGATAATATATTTTGCAACAGGCAAGCAAGACATCGGAAAACCACCGCCTGCAAACAAGCGGAAAAGAGCGGCACCTAGCCTTCCTTCACCAGCACCCTCTTGCCCTCAAAAGCAAAAGCATAGCTCCTGATACTCTCTAAGCTAAAGCCGCGGGCAGCCAGCTCTGCAGCATACTGTTTCTCCCTAATCTGCTTCAAACCGGCATCGGCAGCCTCCTCTAAAGAACTTTCTTCGTCAGGATCAATCACCTTGAATTCTAAGATAAAAGCAGGCTTCCCGGCTTCCACCGGCTCCAGCATCACATCATACCGGCCAAAGCCGCTCTCCTGATTCGATCGAACAAAGTACCTGCCCTCCAGCTCTGCAATCAGACCAAGAACCAGCCCGTGGTAAAAACGCTCCGGCTCAGCAGAACTAACGCTCCTGCCTCCATCAAAAGAACTAATTACCTGCAGCAGAAGACGGTTCAGGTAAGCATTCATTGCCTTCACATCACAGGCAAGAAGAGCGGTGAGGAACTCACCATAATTATTAGTTTTCTTGAACCATCCGATAATCATTCCTCTCAGCATCTGCCTTACTTCCCGGTTCGTTACAGAAAGCGTATAAATTCCCTCAGATACCTCTGCCGACTCCACTTTCAAATACCCGCTTGCCAGCAGCAGACTCCAAACGGCGTCCACACTCTCGTCCAACTGGTTGAATACAATCTGCTCATCTAAAGAGACCGTAATTGTTCCGCCCTGCAAGAGAGTCTCCATCTTCACCTTCACACTCTTGTCCGCTGTCCGAAGCAGCCGGCTGACCAGGCCATTCGAGCTGGAATTAGCCCAGTAAGGAAGAAATTCCTTCTGATCTAAAAAATTAGTGATAGACCACGGGTTATAAATGCCATCCAGCTTTCCAAACCGAAAGCCGTCATACCAATGCTTCACGGCCTCTTTCTGATCTCCAAGACCCCTCTCCTCTAAAGCAGAGAATACCTCAGCCTCTGTAAAGCCAAAACAATCCGCATACTTCCCGGAAGTTGTAGTCACCACCACAAGATTATTCAAATCAGAAAAAATGGATTCCTTGCTGACCCTGGTAATCCCCGTCAGGATCGCCCTCTCCAGATACGGATTTGTCTTAAAAGCAGCATTAAACAGCCCGCGGATAAAAGCCGTCATCTTATCCCAATACCCATTCAGATAAGCTTCCTGCATCGGGGTATCATACTCATCCAATAGAATCACAGGCTTCTTCCCATGAAAACGGTACAGGTAATCAGACAATAAATGAAGGGATTCCACCACATCTGCCTTTTGTGCCTTTCTGGTAAGGAAGCCTGTAAAAAGCTCCTTTTCTTCCTCTCCTAATTTATCCGACTTTAATAAGTACTTATACTTCCGGAACAACTCTGCCAGCAGGCTTTGGATCCTTTCATAAAAATCATCAAACCTACTCTCTTTCACGGAAGCAAAGCTCAGGAAAATCACCGGGTAAGTCCCCTGCAGCTTTCGGTAACGATTCTCCTCAAAAATACGCAGCCCCTCGAACAGATACCCCTTGTCCTTACACTCCAAAGAAAAAAACTTCTCAACCATGCTCATCAGCAGCGTTTTCCCAAACCTGCGGGGACGGGTAATCAGCGTAACAGAGTCCCTGCTTTCCCACCACTCCTTAATGAAATGGGTCTTATCCACATAAAAATCATTATTGGCAATCACATCCTCAAAATCCTGATTGCCAATAGAAACTACCCTCGTGTCCATACAAAGCACCTCCCTGCAGACCATTATACAGCAAGATAAGATATTTTGCAACAGACAATGAATTTTAATTAAGAATCAATTTTTGTTTGTAAAAAGTCATAGGTCATACCAGACTTTTCAAAAGAAATGTCTGCCGTGTGGCTGTTGAAAATTGATATATTAAAAGACTAATTGTAACAGTTCAGCCACCAGATCGATTTGGCTGCTTTGCAGTCAGGCAAAAAATCTGTTGCATTTTTCCATAAACCAGAGTACAATACTCCTATCTGCAATGACGAGAAAGAGTAAGCGTTTGAAACTTTTACAGAGAAGCCCATCGTCTTTTGACGTGCTGAGAATGGGCAAAGGGACTTTCGCTGAACATGGTCTCCGAGCTGCATACCGAGCTTACAGTTAGGCTATGCCGGGATTGCCCGTTACAGCAATAGAGTTTCGATAGATCATTTCCTGTCTGAACTTGATAAGGCCTGTCATCGTGAGAGGCAGGTGAATTAGGGTGGTAACACGTGAGTACGCTCTCGTCCCTTGAACAAAGTAAGGGGGTGAGAGCTTTTTTATTTGCAGCATTGTGTTATCAAACTAAAAAGAAATGAGGAAAGCATATGAAGAATATTATTATCGGAGGGGCGTGGCCGTATGCAAACGGTTCGCTCCACATCGGCCATATCGCCGCACTTCTCCCCGGTGATGTCTTGGCGCGCTACTACCGTACAAAGGGAGACCGTGTCTTTTATGTCTCCGGAAGTGACTGCCACGGCACTCCAATCACGATCCGGGCCGCCCAGGAAGGAAGGACTCCCGCTGAGATCAGTGAAACCTATCATTCCGAATTCTGTGAGGTGTTCAATAAGCTTGGTTTTTCCTATGATCTGTATGCAAAAACTACCGACATGGCACACAAAGAATTTGTCAGAGCTTTTCATCAAAAGCTGTATGAAAGCCCTTATATCGAGGAACGCACCGTGAAGCAGGCGTATTGCCCCAAATGCAGAAAAGTTCTTGCCGATCGGCTCGTGACAGGAATATGCCCCCGCTGCGGGGCATCGGCCAGAGGCGATCAATGCGATGTCTGCGGCGAAGTTCTGGACGCTGACACTGTGCTGGATCCAGTTTGCGCCGATTGCGGCACAGGTTTACAATTTGGCGAAACCGTGCAGCTATACTTGAAAATCAGCGATCTGGAGAAAGAACTGAGAGAGTACCTTTCTGAGCATCCATACTGGAGAAAAAATGCCATTGCTTTTACAAAAAGGTATCTCGACGAAGGACTGCATGACCGGGCTATTACCCGCGACCTTGCATGGGGGATTGACGTTCCAAAAGCCGGTTATGAAAAGAAGAAAATTTATATCTGGGCAGAAAATGTACTGGGCTATCTTTCCTGTACAGCAAGATTATGCAGGGAAAAAGGATTATCGTTCGCAGATATTTACGGAAAAGAAGCGAATACTCTCAGCTACTATGTCCACGGGAAGGACAACATCCCGTTTCATACCATTATTCTTCCCTCTCTGCTATTGGCATACGGCGGCAACTTGAGATTACCGGATGAGATCATTTCCAGCGAGTATATGACACTTGAGGGGAAAAGGATCTCTACCAGCCATAACTGGGCCGTCTGGGCGAAAGACCTGGTTTACCAGTACGATCCGGACGCCATTCGATATTTTTTTATCGCAAACGGCCCGGAGAAACGTGATACGGATTTTTCCTATCGGGAATTTAAGGAGCAGGTAAACTCCGAACTTGTAGGAGCATGGGGCAACTTCGTGAACCGCACGCTGGCTTTTGCTGCAAAGTATTTTGGCAGCTCCCTTCCTCACGCTGAAATTACTCCCGCACTGCGCGAAAAAGCACAGACAGTATATGAAACTGTGGGGGAGCGGATTGAGCATGGCGCATTCAAAGAAGCTCTTTCTATCGTTTTTGATTATGTCCGTTTCGGGAACAAATTTTATGACACCGAGCAGCCCTGGAAAACAAGATTGAGCAGCCCGGAAAAATGCCGGGAAACCATTGCGCGCTGTATCTATTTAATTGCCAATCAAGCAGTCCTTCTTTATCCGTTCCTGCCCTTTTCTTCGGAAAAGGTAATCCAATGGCTGGGACTTAATATTCAATGGAAGGAGCAAACAGCCCCGGCAGGTACACTTACCGAAAACTATTCCATCCTGTTTAAAAGAATTGATTAATTGACAATTCGCCTAATCATAACGCCCTGCAGGCTAAAAACCTGCAGGGCGTTTTATACTGTCATTCCGCTGTTTTTTTGTTTATATTCGGTCTCTTCCCATAGCATCCAAAACCGGCCTGAGACTATATCCTGTTTCCGCCAGGGTATATAATAATTTCCTTTTGGTAACAGGGCACAATAAAGTGCCTACTTTACATTTTATCTCTGCGGATATATTATAATCTTACAAGCGGCAAAAAATAAAAATCACATAACCGTTATTTGTGCAGATTTTAACAGGAGGAGAATGCAATGACACAGGCAGAAAGACTTGTATTTCTGATAAATTACCTGCTGAATGAAAACAGCGAACACCCCATAGAGATTCCGGCACACGAAGCAGAAAGGAAGCGTCTTCTGCGCTCCCTTATGAACATTCGCGAACCGAAAACAATTTCGGAAGAATTTTTAGAAGTGCAGGGCGCTTATTTACAGGAAGAATGTGCCAGGAAAGGCATTGTTTCATTATCTGACCTTTCCCCGATACAGCCGGGGATCTATCTATGGCAGGGCGATATTACCCGGTTATCGGCGGACGCTATTGTCAATGCGGCGAACAGCGCTTTGCTCGGCTGTTTTATTCCCTGTCACGGGTGCATTGACAATGCCATCCATACTGCCGCAGGCGTGGAGCTTCGTCTGGAATGTTCCCGTATCATGAAAAAACAAAAAACAAAAGAACCTGTGGGAAGGGCAAAGATCACAAAAGCCTATCATCTTCCCTGCCGCTATGTTCTCCATACGGTCGGTCCGATTATTTATGGGGAAGTGACAGAGAAAGACTGCGAACGCTTATCCGCCTGCTATCGTTCCTGCTTAGAGCTTGCCTCGGCATATCAGTTAAAAAGCGTTGCTTTCTGCTGTATTTCTACGGGAGAATTTCATTTTCCCAATGAGAAAGCCGCCCAAATAGCCGTACAGACAGTACAGGACTATCAGAAGAAAAATCAAAACAGTCCGGAGGTGGTGTTTAATGTGTTCAAAGACAACGACTATCAAATCTACAAACAACTGCTTGGATAATTCCAAAACAGTCATCTCATGGAAAAGGCATTCAACCATAACATATCGTGAAAGGCGGTGTATATGATGTTCGGCCATAAAACTATGGAATCAAACGATACGCCTAATGGCATTTTCAAATTACAGGAGGCTTTAGCCTGTGCGGATACCATTATTATCGGTGCAGGAGCAGGGCTTTCCGCCTCTTCCGGTTTTACTTATACCGGAGAACGCTTTGAAAAGTATTTTTCTGATTTTGCGGAAAAATATCATTTTAAAGATATGTATTCGGGCGGTTTTTATCCTTATGAAACAAGGGAAGAACATTGGGCATACTGGAGCAGGTACATTTACATTAACCGATATATGAATCCGCCAAAGCCAGTTTACCGCAGTCTGTTTGAATTGGTACAGGATAAGGATTATTTTGTCCTGACTACAAATGTGGATCACTGTTTTCAGAAAAACGGTTTTGACAAACATCGGTTATTCTATACACAAGGCGATTATGGATTATTTCAATGCAGCCAGCCCTGCCACTGTTCAACTTACGAAAATGAAGAGCAGATCCGCAAAATGGTAAAAGCACAGGGGTATCAAATCAAAGAAAACGGAATCCTGGTTCCACCGGAGGGACAAACCCCTGAAAGAAAAATTCCAGCCGATCTTGTCCCGTATTGTCCGAAATGCGGAAAACCCATGAGCATGAATCTCCGTGCCGACGATACTTTCGTTGAGGATGAAGGGTGGCATATGGCAGCGGAGCGATATACAGAATTTCTCCGCAGGCACCAAAATAAAAAAGTGTTGTTTCTGGAACTTGCCGTTGGCTTTAATACGCCCGGTATCATCAAGTTTCCTTTCTGGCGGATGACAAATGAATGGCGGGATGCTTCCTATGCCTGTCTCAACTATGGCGAAGCATCCGCTCCAAAGGAAATTATCCGGAAATCAATTCTTATCAATGGAGACGTTGGGGAAATATTACGTTCGTTAAGATACTCCTTCGGATAAACATATCAATAGTTCCGCCCTTCTCGAAAATATCCGGCCTGCCGCCCTCCGAAAGCCCCAGTTTGCCATGATTTCCTTCAGAATGGTAAACTGCGGCTTCTGCCTAATTTGACCGACATACAAATGAGATAAATCATTAGTTGAAAAATCCATCCTGCCATAGTAAAATATGCAATAGCTATTACAATAAGGAGACGTTACATTATGGAATTTACCTTTGAAACGGAATATACCGCAAACACAATGACTTCTATGGCTAAAGTATTGAGGAAAACAATCCGAAAGAAACGCAGCCTCCGCTCCCATATTTTTGGATGGATTGCTGCAGCTCTTGGATTGCTGCTCACTGCAGTAAAGGGATTTTTCCTCTTCCCGCTGGCATAATACTTACAATTTCCTTTTAATCACAAGCTGTGCTATCGGCTTCCCTTCCTTTGAAAAACGCTCCTCATATTCTGTCATAATATTCCCCTCAGCATAGTCACTGTGATGGAGATCATAGGTACAGCAAAGGATTTCCCAGCCCGCCTTTTTTGCTTCTTCTAAGGAGAAATCAAAAAGCTCCCTGTTGTCTGTCTTAAAAATAACCTTACCCTCCGGTTTTAAAATCTGCGCATACCGATCTAAAAAACGCCCGGAAGTCAGGCGTCTCTTTGCGTGCCTGTCCTTCGGCCAGGGATCGGAAAAATTCAAATAGATCCCATCCACTTCCTCCTTACCGAAAATTTCCAGGATTTCCTCGGCATCAAACCGCAAAAACAAAAGATTGTCCACATCCAGTTCTTTCCGCTTATCCAGTGCGCGCACCAGGACGCTGGAGAATTTTTCTATCCCAAGAAAATTCCTGTCAGGATGCCTTACGGCAAGCTCGCTGATAAACTTCCCTTTTCCCATGCCAATTTCCAGATAAAGAGGGCGCTTTTTCCCAAAGGCCCGCTCCCAGCTTCCCTGATATTTTTCCGGCTCCTGCACTACAAAAGGATCTTCTGCAATCCTGTCCCGCGAACCTTTCACATTCCGTAATCTCATAAATGAAATCTGAATCCTTTCTAAATTTGTAAACTGCCCATTATTTAAAGCCAATGGGCTTCCTGCTTCATCCGGCAATAACTGTCACAGAGAATGAGCATTATAGTGGATAATCTCCTCTACCTCTTCCCGTGGCTTCTTCACAACCCTTGCTATAAAATCCAAAGATCCCCCTTCCTCATACATATTTAAAATGAGATGGATTCTTTCCCTTTCCTCTCCACGCGCTTCTCCACGCGCTTCCCCACGCGCCTCTCCCTCTGCGATTCCCAAACGGATTCCCTCATTTCTAATCCGTCTGGCCTCTGTTTCTATTATTGCTCCTCTCATAAGATCACCTACCCCTCTTTGAAGATTCTCTCTTCCTGCTAACAGTATAGCCTATACCCGAAAATTTTTCAACCATCAAATCACCCGGAACAGACAGCTTCTTTCTCTCCTCATTTTTCACGACGTCTCCCCTTCCACAAAACATGATTGAAATACAAAATTAAATCATGTATAATAAGCCTGTGTATCACAGAATATTCTATATTTGTGGCAGGTTGACCGTAACAGTCCGTTCAATTACCGAGGAGTTATTATATGAAAGAAAAGAAATTTTTTCCGTTTTTGGCATTATTTTTTGCCCTGCAGCTTGGAATCCTTACCATCCTCTCTCCTGTTCCCGCTATGGCATCTGCCAAAAAAGAAGGAAGCCCGTGGCCGAAATGCCCGTCGATTGGAGCGGAGGCATGCTGTGTCATGGATCTCTCTTCCGGGCTTGTGCTTTATTCTAAAAATATGAAGAAAAAGAACTTCCCGGCAAGTATCACGAAGATTATGACCTCCCTTCTTATGCTCGAAAACTGCTCTCTTGGCGAGGAAATCACTTTCTCCTCCCAGGCAGTCAACAGCATTCCCTGGGACGGCACAAAGCTTGGCGTACTGGCAGGGGAGACTTTGAGCGTGGAACAGAGCCTTTACGCTATTATGATCCAATCTGCAAACGACGTCTGCGCAGGCGTTGCCGAATATATTTCCGGTTCAGAAGAAGAATTTGCCAGGCTGATGACAAAGCGCGCCAAAGAGCTCGGCTGCGTCAATACGCATTTTACCAACCCGCATGGGCTGCACGACGAAAAACACTATACCTGCGCCTATGATATGTGCCTGATTGGGCGGGAAGCCATGAAAAATTCCGTTTTCCGGAAGGTGACGGCAAGCCGTACCTATACCGTAGCCGCCACCAACATGAGCCCGGAGCGCGTAATCAGCAACCACCACCAGATGGTGAACGGCTACCGCACTAACTATGCCTATGAATATGACTACTGTATCGGAGGGAAGACCGGATTTACTTCCGCCGCCTTAAACACTCTTGTCACCTTTGCGAAAAAAGACGACAGGGAGCTTGTCTGCGTCGTAATGCGGGCGGGCGATACCAATTCCCCGGTCAATGAATATACCGATACCAAAAAACTGATTGAGGCGGCGTTTGACCATTACCAGATGTTTTCCATGCTTGGGAACAAAGAAGGAAGCGTCCAATCCGCAGTTTCTGACGACTCGCCGATGTTTACAAGATATAACCGCCTTCTGTCCGAGCAGTCCCCTGCCATTACCGTAGAGGAACAGTCTTACCTTCTGCTGCCGAAGGGCGTGAAACGAAAAGAAACCAAACAGAACATTACTTATTATAAAGATGTTTCCCTCTCTGACACAGAAGAAACCGTGATCGGACACGTTACCTATACCTATGACAAAAAAGAAGTGGGGCAGTCCGACATCATCTACCATCCGCCCATACAGCCATCCCTGCCCGCCTCCGGCAAAATCACTCCGGTGGTATCGTGGCGGGAACGGCTCACGACGGGAGCCAAAAATATAGTCCAGAAAAACAAACTTCTCTTTATTGCCATTCCCGTCCTGGCGGCGGCTGTGGTACTCCTTGTCCTTCTGCACGCCCTGATTTCCCATATCCGCTATCAAAAACTGCTCCGCGACGGCAGCCTTTCACGGAAAAGGACAAAGCCGCGCCGCAGAAAGCGGGCGCAGGAGGAAACAATGTGGAGGCGCTAAAAGTAACCGTTCAGCTATCAGCTTGATTTGGCTGTTACGCAAAAAAAAGGAGAGATTTACGGATAATGCTTATGCACGTCTCTATAAATCTCTCTTTTTCTTACCATAGCAGAAATGCTGTCCACGTAACAGTATCAATCCTCTGCCGGTAAACCCTCTCTTTTGCCCTTCCCCATTGCCGGGCTTCTCCTCCTGCCAGTTCCTATGACATACCGCTCCTTAAATTTATAGAAGCTTATCCATAGTTCCCCAGTCCCAATGTGTATTTACTATACATCTTTTTGTATGATTTGTCAATAATTTTATCTATTCTTTTATTTTTTTTGTGAAAATCTACCAAATCCTCTGTTTCCTGTTCTTTCGCTTTCTTTTCCTCTTCTTCCTGCTCCTTCTGTTTCCTGCGCGCTTCTTCCTCCGCTTCCCGTTTTGCCAGAATCTTTTTTCTTGCCGCTTCAACAACCGGCTCGCTGCTGTCATACTCAAATACAACAACGGAAAGCCCCGGCAGAGTAAAGGAAATCGAAGCCTCTCTCCCTTCACACGGGATATCCTCCGCCACTAACGGAACAGGATTCACCTGATTTGTACCGCCAAATTCTCCCTGATCGGAATTTAACACCTCCGTATAGCTTCCAAAGCAAGGCACCGGGCAGCGGTAATCCTCCCGTACCACCGGCGTAAAGTTGCATACAAACAGAAGCTGCCTGTCTGCCGTACTTCCGCGGCGCACAAAGGAAATAATACTCTTTTCATTATCGTCGCAGCTCATCCATTCAAAGCCGATCGGATCGTAATCATTATAATACAGTGCATCATAAGTCTGATATAAATGATTGAGCGCTTTTACAAAATTCTGCATTTCCCGGTTCTTGGTATCCCCCAGAAGATACCAGTCAAGCTGCCGTTTCTCGCTCCACTCCCTGAACTGCGCAAATTCCTGCCCCATAAATAAGAGCTTCTTGCCCGGATGTCCGTAAAAGAACGCATAGGCGGTCCGAAGGTTGGCGAATTTTTCCTCATATTCTCCCGGCATTTTGTTAATCAGGGAGCATTTCCCATGCACCACCTCATCATGGGAAAGCACCAGAATAAAGTTCTCGCTGTAAGCATACATCATGCTGAACGTCAGCTTCCCGTGGTTATATTTCCTGAAATAAGGGTCCAGACTGATATAGGACAGGAAGTCATTCATCCAGCCCATGTTCCATTTATAGAGGAAGCCAAGCCCGCGGAACCCTGCCGGAGCCGTCACGCCTGCCCAGGAAGTCGATTCCTCGGCAATCATCAGCGCGCCCGGAATCCTCCGCTCCAGTTCCCCGTTCAGATGGTTGAACATATTCATGGCTTCAATATTTTCCTTGCCGCCAAATTCATTCGGGAGCCATTCCCCGTCATTCTTCCCATAGTCAAGATAGAGCATGGATGCCACGGCGTCCACGCGCAGCCCGTCAATATGGTATTTCTCCAGCCAGAAAAAGGCATTGGCGACCAGGAAGTTTTCCACTTCCTTGCGCCCATAGTTAAATATGTACGTTCCCCAGTGCGGATGCTCCCCGCGTCTCGGATCGGGATGCTCATACAATGGCTGTCCGTCAAACCTCGCAAGCCCATAAGCGTCTCTCGGGAAATGCGCCGGAACCCAGTCGAGAATGACGGAAATCCCCTGCGAGTGCATATAGTCTACGAAATACATAAAATCCTTCGGCTCACCGTAACGCCTTGTCGGTGCATAATATCCCGTCACCTGATATCCCCAGGAACCGTCAAACGGATGCTCGGAAATGCCCATCAGCTCGATATGGGTATATCCCATCTCTTTTACATAATCGGCAAGCTGGTGCGCCAGCTCCCGGTAATCAAGCCCTCCGTTATCGTCGTCCTCCCTGACTTTTCTCCAGGAACCCGGATGCACTTCATAAATACTCACCGGCTTTTTGCGCAGGCTGTCTCGGTTCTCCCTCTGGCGGTTCTCCATCCATTCCTGATCCGTCCACGGATAATTCCTCAAATCCGCAATCACGGAAGCATTATTCGGACGCAGCTCCGCCTCGTTTGCATACGGATCTGCCTTCATAACGTAATTCCCGTCCACGGTAAGAATCTGGTATTTATAGATCGTGCCTTCCGAAAGCCCCGGTATAAACAGCTCATAAACGCCCGCATTCTCAATCTCGTTCATCTGATGGATACGCCCGTCCCAGCAGTTAAAGTCCCCCACAACCTGGACGCACTTCGCATTCGGCGCCCAGACAGCAAAATACGTGCCGTCCACGCCGTCAATCGTCATCGGATGTGCGCCCAGCTTTTCATAGATATAATAATTCTTTCCCTGCATAAACAGGTACAGATCATCCTCCGTCAAAACGCCGGAAAACCGGTAAGGATCACCGGAACGGAAGTAATTGTCCTCCCCAAACTGGTATACAAATTCATAGCTTTCAAACTGCTCGTCCTCAAAATAATGCCCGAACAAATCCGTGTTGTCCACACGATCCAGCCAGTATTCCTTTTTCTGTCCGTTGGTTAAAACACCTTCTACCTTTGCGCCCCATGCACATGGGCGGTACGTCAAAATGATCTGCCCTTTCCCCACTTTGTGCATTCCGAGAAATTTTCCCGGCCTTCTGCACTTCCCGGCTAAAAGCTCTGACATCCAAAGCTTGCTCAGCCAGCTTTCTAATTCTCTCTGCATAAACAATCCCCCTGTCATTCCAAACTCGCTGATATGTAGAAAAGGGAATGGTCCTATGGCCATTCCCATAAATCATCCTATCATCTAACTGTTCTTATGCTTATTGATAATTTCCTGATAACGTCTCTGAGAAGCTTCCATCTCCGGATCAAGCTTCTCTTCTATCTGCCCCTGTTCTTCCTCCAACTGGGCAAACAAATCTTTTAAATCATCTTCCTGTAAAAGCTTATCCTCCATAACGTCCCTCATTTCTGCAATCCTTCTGCGCCCGTTCTCAGCCGGGCCGCAGAATCTTCCTCATAGTCAGTTCCCGCAATTCTGAAAACCGGGAAATTCCTTTCATCCGGCCCTTTCCCATGTTCTCAAAGCCTTGCAGCATAATTATACTATATTCCGGCAGATTGCACAAATACTTTTTTTACTTTTTTCCATTTTTCTCTATTTTACATAAGTAGTCACGACTTTTCCTTTCCCGCCAAAATTATTGACTGCCCAGACTTTAATCTTTTTGCCGGATTTCATCTTCGCAGGGAACTTAATCTTAAATTTCCCGCTTCTCTTTACCGTGCCCTGATATACTTTGCCTCCGGTCTTTGCATAGACCTTGGTTCCGGTCGAATTTACCGTGACAGCCTTAGAGCCCAAATCCGGAGACAGGTAAAGCCCTACTTTTCCGGTCAGCTTCTTTTTCTTGTATGTAATCTTGGAAAGAGAACGGATATCCGGCTTCTTTCCTTTTACCACGCTGTTAATCTTTTTGCTCTTTCCCGCCTCATTGAGCATATAGATTGTGATACTCTCTTTGGCGGAAATATTCTTTAACGCTACCGTATATTCATAAGCTCCGTATAAATCGTCATAAACCGCATCATCACTTGTAAACGTCTGATCCCCGACCTTGACACAGGCCGTACATTCCTCTTCACTTAAAAGCTTTACTTTTTTGGACGTATTGTAAACCGTATCGGTCAAGACCGTAGGCGCCAGGGCAGGCGCTTTTTTCACCTTGACAACCAAAGAATCCGTAAGCTGCCCCTGCTGTTCCCTGATGACCGCCTTAATTTCCGTTCCCGGCACAAGCGGCTCTCCCAGATCCAGATAGAACTGCCTGTTCTCATCTACCGGCAAAGCATAGTGCTCCGAGCCGATTTTTACATAAACGGTATTGTACCCGGAACTTAAAATCCGCCCTGACAGCGCGCTCATTTTATCCGTCGGCGCATCAATCGCAATATATCCATACATACCGACATAGCTTTCACAGGAAAGCACCTCGGAGGTTGCCTTTGCGCTCGTCCTTGTCTGGCCGTCTACGACATCCGATGCCGTTACTGCAATCTCTGTCCCTTCGCTTAAGCTGCTTACCGGGATTTCAAAATACCCGTTGACATCCGCCGTACCATTGTACGTTTCTGTCCCAACCTGCAGATTGATCGTATAGGCACTTCCGGAAACCGGAGCAGGAATCCTTCCATAAATGGTTGATTCTGCGTCGCAGACCTTATAAATCGTCGGCTTGTTCGGCGCGGCATCCGTCACGGTAAACTCATTGACTGCGCTGACCCTGCCTATCGTGTCCACGGAAAATACCTTAATCTTCTTATCACGGTCCTGGACGGCCACCTTTAAGCTGAACGCCCCGTCCGTCTGCGTATATGCCGTTTCTACGATCGTTTTTGATGCGCTGTATTTTGTTGAATTAATATAAGCATCCCGTCCGCCGTCTTTGCTGACATACACTTTCGTTCCGATAACGGCAAAAATCTGGCAGTAGCTTTCATCATTCAATACGCCTTTAATATATTTGGACTTATTATCCAGCCCTTCCACACTCGGATAATTCGGCCCTGCATGTGTTACGGCAACCGTTACCTTATCGCTTTTCCTCCCGTCTGCATCCATAGCATAAACAGCCACGGATGTCCCTGATTTCTGGTACGGGATCTCACAGCTAAATTTTCCGTCCGCTTCGGCAGTGGCTGTATAGGTCACATCCCCAACCTCTGCATAAACGGTGGAAAGCGGCTCCGCATATCCTCCTAACGCTGTCTTTTTATTCGTATAAGAGTTTACCTCCGGCACCTGCAGGATCGTGCGGTCAAGGTTATCTACCCTGATATGCTTCACGGACCGATTCCCCAGCGTATCGCTTGCCATAACCGTATAGACGCTGTTTTCCGTCACCGTAAACCCTGTCCCCGTAACGTCCGCCGCCGTATTCCATATGGAATCATTCTCCGCATACTCCCCGCTTGCGTACTTAACAGAAGCCACGCCGGATTTATCCGTCGCCTGGACAGCGATCACGATATCACGGTTTGTTTTTACTGTATTAGTAGAAGCAGCCACTAACGTCGGGCCGCTGGTATCCGCCTCCTGGACGCCGGAAAACCTTGCCTGATAATAAATATAATCTTCCGTTTCCGCAAGGATATTGCTGTACCAGCTCTGGCTCTGGGCTGTTTCTTTGGAACTGGCGCCGGAACGGATCAGATAATTATCTCCCGCACTCGTAATCATATCCCAGTTCTGATCACATCCTGTCTTCAGCGCGCCATAGCTTCCCAGCTCCGCTACATATTCCTTTAACTGGCTTACCAGGTAAATGCTGGAATTTTTCACGCGCTGGTTTAAAACGGCCGAGCCAATAACAGGGTTGTTATAAACAAGTCCCCGCTCTGTCACAAGCAAAAACTCCATATCGTCCGTCACCGGCTGCCCGTTGTACGTAAGCCTGGAAAGGCGGCTTGACGAGCTGCTTACAACGTCTCCATAGCGGTTGTACTTCGGGGCATTGTCCATATTAAATTCATATTCAATGCCGTCAAACACGGTAAAATATTTCCAGTTATCCATCCATGAGGAAGCCATGACCGACTTTAACCCCATGCTGGAAATAAAATTTCTCATATTGCTGTCCGCAAAGGAAGAAGCGCTTTCCCAATAACCATAGATGCTTGCGTTCCATTCCAGCCATTCCTTTAACTGCGCCCCGGTAATGCGGTAGATCATCATATAATCCCGGTTATAAGACTGGATGCCAAGCAGATCCTTCATCGTGAACATCCCTTTAATCGAAAGAAAATCGTTGTTTCCTTCCGAGCCTGTCTTTTTATAGGCGCTGGCGGCAATCACCGGGTAATTGGAATAAGCGTTCCCCCGCTCCGAACGGAACAAAAGCCCCTGCCTGATCTTGCACTCGTTGTTGATCTGCATGGCAGCATTATCCGCAAGATAACCAAAATAATCCTGGATGCTTTCCCCGTCTGCCAGATTAGCAACGGATTCCTCATACGTCGCCTTAATCTTATCATCAAATAAGGATTTATACTGAAGGATCACCGGATCTTCCTGCGTATCCTTTTCACAATAAACAATTTTAGAAGTTGCTCCTTCAATGTCTACCGCTCCGTCCTTCGCGATTTTCAGGGTCAGATCCGCAACGCCGATCCCGCGTCCCCTGTCCTGAATCATAATCACCGGCTTTCCGTTCACAAGCCCCGTCTTTTCATCTACGCCCGATAAATCATAATATTTTCTGGCATTATGATCCGTCGAAGGGAAATTCTGATGAAGATGGCCGCACATAACGGCGTCCACATCCGCCAGATTGGCAATGGCATACCCTTCGTTCTCGCTCAGCGGCTCCGGCGACTCCACGCCAATCCCGGTATGTGCAATCACAAGGACAACATCCGCGCCGTTTTCTTTTGCGGAAGCCGCCTGTTCCTTCACGACCTCCACCATATCTTCCGTTACCAGCTCTCCTGTATGGGTATTGTAATTAGAAAGCGCCGGGCGCGTCACGCCGATAATCGCAATGTCCACAGGATACGTATTCCCGTCCGTCGCCTGGCACTGCTTCTGGACCATGAGATAAGGCTTCCAGACATTGTTTTTTGTAATGGCGTCGTATACATTGGCAACCGTAAAAAGCCCGGAATAACCAGTTCTGCTTACCTGTTCCTTAATATAAGGAACACCGTAATCAAAATCGTGGTTTCCAAGCGTCAGGGCATCATAACCGATCTCCGCCATCGCCGCATACATTGGCTGCAGAGAATCATGGCTGTGCTCGAAAATATAGTCACTTCCATAACCATATATCGTGTCGCCGACATCCACTGTCACCGAAGCGCCCGTAGTTACCCCCGCCCTCGCTTCTTTGATCAGGGTCGAGACCTTTGCAAGGCTTCCTTTCGCTTTCTCGCCTGCATTGTCGTAATACTCCACGGACAACTGATTATGCAGATCTGTCGTAGATATAATCCGAAGAGTCGCCTCCGCAGCCTGCGCCGTCACCGTGCCGGAGCCGAAAAAGAAAAGGAATAAAAATACCAGCAAATAACGTTTCTTTCCTTTCCCCGGTCTCCTTTGTCGTCCCGTTACAAAATTCATCTCACAATTACCCACTTTTTTCATCCTTCCTATTGCAATAGTTCCTTTATTTATAATTTGACGGCTTCGTGTTATCAAAAACCTTATAACAACTGCCGATAATTTTTAAGAAGAGTATTTACCAGCACATTTCATGCTCTCGCTACTATATAGTATGAACGAAATGTAACAAAATCTTGTCATTTCCGTAAGGAATCCAAAAATTTCCTTATTAATGATATCATTACAAATAAATTTTTTTAACAATAACCTTAGAAAGCAGGTGTTTTTATGCGTCTCCTGACCCGTACCATCAACTATATTGAACCAGCCAATGAACTTGCCAGGGATCGTGCCAGGCTCCACTGGGATCAGATTGCCAAGCCCCTGCACAGCCTGGGCCTCTTAGAAGACGCCATCACAAAAATCGCAGGGATCACGGAAAAGGAAACGATCTCTTTAGAGCGCTGTGCCTTATTCCTCGCCTGCGCAGACAATGGAATCACACAGGAAAACGTCACACAGACGGGAAGCGAAACCACGCTTGCCGTCGCTAAAAACCTGGCAAAAAGGAAGACAAGCGCCTGCATTATGGCAGACCTCGCCCATGTGGATGTCTTTCCGTTAGATTTCGGGATGCTCTCGGAAACAGAGGGAATCCGGGAATATAAGCTTGCACGGGGAACCAGGAATTTTGCAAAAGGCCCCGCGATGGAGTACGAAGATGCCGTCAAAACCATCGAAAACGGAATCCTTGCCGCGGAAGAAATCCTGGAAAAAGGCTATGATCTGCTCTGTCTGGGAGAAATGGGAATCGGAAATACCACCACCAGCAGCGCAGTCACGGCAGCGCTGTTACAGCTTCCTGCCCAGACTGTGACCGGACGCGGCTCCGGGCTTTCCCCGGAAGGCATATGCCATAAAATACAGGTCATTGAAACAGCAATCGCACGGCTTAAACCCGATCCGGAAGATGTCATCGACACGCTTTCCAAAGTAGGCGGATTTGACCTCGCCGCCCTGTGCGGCGCCTGCCTTGCCTGTGCAAAGCATAAAGTCCCTGTCCTTCTGGATGGGTTCATCTCCTCTGTGGCAGCCCTCTGCGCCGGAAAGCTCTGCCCGGAATGCAGGGATTACCTGTTGGCCTCCCACGTTTCCAAAGAACCCGCCGGAAAGCTCCTCCTGGATACCCTCGGCTTAAAGCCGCTCCTTACCTGTGAAATGTGCCTCGGAGAAGGGACCGGGGCTGTGGCTGCCGTCCCTCTGTTAAAAATGGCCGCCGGGGTCTACCACCATGCCAGCGTCTTTGAAGAAATCGGGGTAGAAAACTATCAGCCTCTATAGCGGTTCCACCCCTTTCAAATCAAAGGGTGGGATAAAGCTCTCCTCCGCCACATCCCTGTCCTGGAGAAAACCGTTTTCAATCCCAAGCTCCAGGGCATACTCCACCAGTTTCCGGTACTCCCTTTCTGTCACCCTGCGGTTAAGCTCCGGAACTTCCTTTCCATGTTCCAGCGGCGTATACTGGCTCATGATGCTGATATAAATCCCGTCCCCATAAGTGCCGTACAGATATTTTAAAACCTTTTTTGCATTCCCCAACTGCCCCGGCAGCAGCAGATGACGCGCTATCACGCCCTTTTTCATCATGCCTTCCCCGTCAAAAACAGGCGTTCCCGCCTGACGGAACATCTCTTCCAGGGCAGGCTTTACCACATCCGGGTAATCCGCGGCATGGGAATATTTCTCTGCCGCTTCCCTGTCCATATACTTCACATCCGGCAGATAAATATCCACCAGCCCTTCTAAAAGTTTCAACGTTTCCGCCTTTTCATAGCCGCTGATATTGGCAATTACCGGTATGGATAACCCTTTTACCCCTGCAGCGATCAGCGCTTCTCTTACCGATGGGATCACAGGATCCGGCGTCACCAGATTGATATTATGCGCGCCCTGTCCCTGGAGCTCTAAAAAGATCTCGGAAAGCCGCTCTATGGTTACAGCTTTCCCGATATGGTTTACCGCTATTTCCCTGTTCTGGCAGTATACACAGCCCAGGGAACAGCCGGAAAAAAATACCGCCCCGGAACCATGCTTTCCGGAAAGGCAGGGCTCCTCCCAGAAATGAAGAGCCGCGCGGGAAAGAACCACCTCAGCTCCCACGCGGCAATAACCAGTCCGGCCTTCCAAACGGTTTACCTTACAATCCCTCGGACAAAGCCTGCAGGATCTGTAAAAATCGCCGCTAGAAATTGCTTCCATTCCAGCCCCAGTCCTTTCCTGCCGCATATTGTATATAGATCCGGCTGGCAGGAATCGCAAGCTCTTCCTCAAAAATTTTACAGAGCACGCCCGTCATCTTGTCATAGACCTGGGAAGACGCGCTGCCGAAAATCTTCACCTCGATAAAAGCGCTTTCCGCATCCTTGTTCCCCTGGAAATACAGATCATAGGAATCCTCAAATCCCACCATCAGCCAGTGCTCCGACTTCCCCGGAATGATGGAAATCGCTTCCCCGAGCTTCTTCTTAATGCTCTCCTTCTTTTCCTCACTCATTTTTACCGTTACTTTTGCATTGATAAATGGCATACTTTCCTCCGTTCCCCGCCTGCGGCGGCATTTCATATCCCTATTATAATCAATTCTTTCCATAATAACAACAGGGAATGGAAAAATTATCACGAATTTCCTTGTTCATATTGCATGATATTCGTTCTTCTGCTATAATAATTTCATACAAAATGACGAATATATACGCCGCACAGCGGCAGAATGGAGGAGTTAGCAATTATGACAGTAAAAGAATTTGACGATTTCTTAAAAGAGCAGGGCTTGACAAAGTCCCAGATCCAGGATTTGGACTACCAGATTTCCAGGCACATTACTTACAACGAAGCTGAAGCCTATCCGGGAACGCTGCACGAAAAGGCTGCCGCTTTTTATGAGCACTACCGCAAGATCGTGGCAGAGACCGACCGCGAGCACTATCTGGACAATGCCAAGAAGATGTTTGACCGCTATATCGGCACGCAGAACAAGAACAAGGGAACCGTTGCAGCCAAGCTCATCAAACAGATGGGCGAGTTCCGTTATGATTTTTCCTTCATGGACGAAGTTGCCGCCGCAGAATACCTTGTTATGATTTACAACCGTTCCGAGAACAACGAAATGTCCGGCAAGTTTGCCAAGTACTATGATTCCATGATTGAACAGCTCTGGAAGCACAATGAAATTATTTTATTTAAATATATCTTCATGCAGGAAATCCACGACGCTGAAGATATGGTAGCTGTTTACCATTACAATTCCAACCGCCCAAATGGACAGGGAGAATTTATCCTGCAGTGCGAAGTCAACGAGTTTTTCCCTCATGATCTCTCCCAGGCAGCCAACATTATCTTTGAGCTTGGCGCGAAGGAAGGCGGAAAGCCGATTGACCGCGAAGTAGGGTTACAGATGCTTTCCGGCGGTACCAACATTGACGCTCTTTTAAAATCCTTAAAAGACTAAATCGCAACAGTTCAGCCATTAGCTCGATTTGGCTGCTCTGCAGGGGAGTTTTCATTTATGATATATACAGATATGACAAAAAAAGCGATGAAACTTGCTTATGACCTGCATAAGGGTCAGACAGACAAAGGCGGGATTCCCTATATTTTTCATCCATATCACCTTGCGGAACAAATGAAAACAGAAGAAGGTGTCATTGTCGCCCTTCTGCATGACACTTTAGAAGATACCCCTATTACTATTTCCCGGCTTCGGGAGCAGGGCTTTTCAGAACCGATATTAGAAGCCGTATCCCTTCTTACCCATGACAAAAGCGTGCCATACATGGATTATATCCGAAAGCTCTGCAAAAATCCCATAGCCTATCATGTCAAGCTTGCAGACTTACGGCACAACAGCGACACCTCCAGGCTGGGGTCCGTCTTAACGGCTCCGGACAGGAAGCGGCTGAAAAAATATCAGGAAGCCATCCTTTATATGGAAAGCCGGGAACATGACATTGTATGAATTTAAAAAAAGCTGCCGCATTTGCGGCAGCTTTTTTGATAACAGGCTCATTTATTTCTTTTTTGCCTTCGTCTTCTTTTTCACTTTCTTTTCCTTTATTTTAAACTTCACAATGGTTTTATTTCCCGCTTTATCCCATACCTTTAAGGTATATTTCCCTTTTTCTTTTACCTTTGTGCCGGAAGTAATCTTCTTCCCATTTAAGACTGCCTTTTTAACGCCGGAAAAAGCATCGGAAAACTTCACCTTCACCGCTTTTTGATAGATCTTATTCTTAACCCCTTTCACCACAGGCGCCGTCCGGTCCGTCTTAAAGGTGATGGTTTCCTGGTTTCCATAAATATCCTTCACTAAAAGCAGATGTTTTCCATCCGCAAGGACTGCCGGGGAAATGGTTACATAGTAAACAAAATCCTCATTATCCAAAAG
The DNA here is from genome assembly GCA_947629585.1 of uncultured Lachnospiraceae bacterium. GTDB lineage: Bacteria > Bacillota > Clostridia > Lachnospirales > Lachnospiraceae > MGBC100174. The sequence continues at coordinate 42,141 of CANREH010000011.1, forward strand.
ATCACACTCTAAAACCGACTTTCCGTCCAATTCTGCGGAAAGGATGCCGCCGTCATCTTTCAGATATATGACCTGCTTTTGTTTCTGATATCCTTTGAACGCGACCTTTTCTTCTGCTTTATCCACAAGAACCGGCGCTGTCCTGTCAATGGCAAAATAAACCGTTTTCTGCTCTTCTGCATTTTTCAGTATAATGCAGTACGTTCCGTCTACGGAAAAGACCGTGTCATTCTCCACTGGCTGGCCGTCCTGCATCTGCGCGCTTTCCGCTCCCTCAAAATGAAGCGTCACAGAATCTTTGCTTACCGTCCCCTGCGTAACGCCGGACACGGAAATCGTGCTGCTGCAGAAAGCATAGAGCTTATCAACCTCGGAAGTCATAGTATAACTCCAGGATGCCCTGTTAGGATTCCCGGCATCTACCGTTCCATTGGTATCCTCAATCGGGGAATCAAAGGTAACGGATATTTCCAGATAGGAATTGCCCAGATATTTTTTCATTTCTTCCTCGGTCATATTGGAGGTATCAAAATAATCATTGGCATCCAGTGTTTTTTCTATCATTTCCTGCGTCAGAAGGTTCCGGTTAATGCAGAATGAAGTCTCTGTCAATTCATAACCGCTGTCAAATCCCATCTGCGCATAGAAACCCGCAATGGAATCAAATTCAATGCTGTTCTCCGACAAATCCCGGACAAGATAGGATTTGCCGTCAATCATTTCTTCCGTATACCCATCTTCCTCAATCAGGTCATTGACCATGTCTTCCGCACCGCTGTCCATGCCAAAATCAACATAGGTGTCCAGGAGATATTGTATATATGCCGCTTTATCAAGCTTTTCCGTAACAGACAGGACTCCGCCGCCCGTCTTTGAAACCGTAAAATCCAGCCCTACTGTCGTACAGCCTGTCAGCACCATCAAAAGAAACGCCGATAAAAACACCATCCATCGTTTTCCCATAAGCCACATCTCCTCTCTTTTAAGACAGCTTAATTTGGCTGCTCCGCAGACTGCCTTTTTAATGATGGAACAGACGGATGCCTGTAAATGCCATCACCATTCCATACTTGTTGCAGGCTTCGATTACATTGTCATCCCGGATCGATCCGCCCGGCTGCGCAATATATTTCACGCCGCTTCTCCTGGCGCGCTCAATGTTGTCGCCAAACGGAAAGAACGCATCCGAACCAAGCGCCACATTCTCCATCCTGTCAAGCCATGCGCGCTTTTCCTCCTTTGTAAATACCTCCGGCTTTACCTGAAAGGTATGTTCCCATACGCCATCCGCTAAGACATCCATATAATCGTCACTGATATAGACATCAATAGCATTGTCCCTGTCGGCACGCCCAAGCTTGTCCACAAACTGGAGTCCAAGCACCTGCGGCGCCTGCCTTAAAAACCAGTTATCCGCTTTATTCCCTGCAAGCCTTGTACAGTGGATTCTCGACTGCTGCCCTGCCCCAATGCCGATAGCCTGTCCATCCGCCACGTAGCAGACAGAATTTGACTGCGTGTATTTCAGCGTAATCATGGCAATGCTCAAATCCCGCTTCGCCTGCTCCGGCATTTCTTTCTTTTCCGTAACGACATTGGCAAACAAATTCCCGTCAATCTTTAACTCATTCCTGCCCTGCTCAAAGGTAATGCCGTAGACCTGCTTATGCTCAACCGCTGCCGGACGATAATTTTCATCAATCTGGATAATGTTATAATTCCCCTTCTTCTTCTGTTTCAGGATTTCCAGCGCCTCCGGCTCATACCCCGGCGCAATAATGCCGTCGGAAACTTCCCGTTTAATCATTTTCGCCGTCGGGACATCACAGACATCCGACAGGGAAATAAAGTCGCCAAACGAAGACATGCGGTCTGCGCCCCTTGCCCTCGCGTAAGCGCAGGCTAACGGAGAAAGCTCCCCTAAATCATCCACCCAGTAAATCTTTTTTAACGTGTCCGAAAGCGGCAGGCCGACTGCTGCCCCGGCCGGGGAAACGTGCTTAAAAGATGCCGCCGCAGGAAGATCGGTCGCTGCCTTTAATTCCTTTACCAACTGCCAGCCGTTCAGCGCGTCCATAAAATTAATATAGCCCGGCTTCCCGTTCAAAACAGTAATCGGCAGCTCGCCTTCCTCCATAAAAATCCTGGACGGCTTCTGGTTCGGGTTACACCCGTATTTTAATTCTAATTCCTTCATTCTCAATATCCTTTCTTTATGCAGTTTTTTTCCCTGACATGCTTATTTCACGTTTTTATTCACAATCCTGCTCTCATACGCTCCCGTTTCAATGTCAATAAACCGGGTAAATAAAGAAACTTTATTTTCTTCATTTAAACTCTCCCAGACCATCGCGGTAAATGCATCAATATCCCCGGAAATTTCCACAGGCTTCGGCTCTCCTTCAAAACTTGGCAGCGGATCGCCGTCGGACAGATACGTGTGGATAAAACGTCCTTCTCCCGCCGGAGGGTTGTTGTACGCAAAGGTATAGCGGTTACAGGAATCCGGATTCCCATTGCTGCTTTTCAAAATCGACATGGCATAGTTATAATCCCCGTTTTCAATGTGCATGATCCCGGAAATCCTCGGCGTATAATTCGGTGCATCCGGCTCAAATTCCCTGGTGCGCAGTGCCTGCTCAAATGTCTGCTGCCTGTCCATTAATTCATAAATCGTGTCCGTCTGATCCCCGTTGGTGACAATCGTCTTATTCCCCAGCACGCGGACCGGAGCATAAATAATCAGGCTTGGATCAGAAAGCTTGGACGGATCAAACGCTTCTGTGCGGATGCCTTCCCCTTCCTCAACAAACACGCGGTTACGGCTGTTCACGCTCCGTCCCATAATAAAATATGCAGTCACAGCCTTTTTGCCATCAGCAGAGCGCCCGATGATAATCCCCCTGCCCGGATAAGAATTTCCTTTTAATTCCTCTTCGATAGACAATATTTTCATAATACCAATCCTTTCCAGCCCTGAAAGCTTCAGAAATGAATAAAAAATGACGACAGAAGATCCCCAAAAACCATCCTCTACCGTCATTATAACTGAATTTTCCATCAAATGCAATGTGAACTTTCGCCATAATCCCCCCTTGTTTCCGCAATTTCATACCCAATTTTCTCAATCCTTGCCGCAAGGCATCTCTTACATTCCGCCGCCTCGTCCCCGGTGCAGATTTTATTGTCATAAAGGGCATATTTTTTCCGCACATCCTTTGGTGATAAATTCGGCATCAGCACATTTGCCCCTGCCAGGATTCCTTTCTCCCTCCCCATAGGGTCTAACGTCCCCAGCGCCGTCGTTGCCGGAAGCAGCGCTTTGGGAAACAACAGCCGCAGGATACTTAATAATTTTAACGTCAGCTTCACGCTTCCGTCCGGAAATTCCGAAAACGGCGTGTCTTTCTGCGTGATAAACGGACCGATCCCAATCATGTGCGGCTCTAATTCCTTCATAAAAAACAGATCCTCCAAAATATGTTCCATCGTCTGGTACGGCGATCCCACCATGATGCCGCATCCGACCTGATATCCGATTTCCTTTAAATCAAACAGGCACCTTTTGCGGTTTTTAAGGCTCATCTCTTCCGGGTGCAGCAGCCTGTAATGCTCCTCGTCCGCGGTTTCATGGCGCAGAAGATACCGATCCGCCCCCGCGCGGTAATAAAGCTCATAGCTTTCTCTCTCTTTCTCCCCGATAGAAAGCGTAACCGCATTCTTCGGAAAACGCCGTTTGATTTTCCGGATAAGATCCGCCATCTTCTCATCCGTATAATAAGGATCTTCCCCGCTCTGTAACACAAATGTCCGAAATCCCAGTTTATCCCCGATTTCACAGCAGGAAAGAATTTCTTCTTCCGTCAGGCGGTAACGCTCCGCATTCCGGTTGCTGCGGCGGATTCCGCAATATTTACAGTCATTTTTACAATAATTAGAAAACTCAATCAGCCCCCGCAGATATACCTGCCTCCCAAACGTGCGCCTGCTTACTTCCCTCGCCTTCTGCGCCAGGTACTCCTGCGTATCTTCTTCTTCATCAGATAACAGATGCCGCAGCTCCTCCCTGTCGGCGGCTGTTTCCGTAAAAAGCCTGTCAATGATGGCTCTGCTGTCCATAAAAACCTCCGTCAGATAATATAATCCCCTGCTTTATTCCTGTGCCATTCTACCAAATCCCCCAGCGTAACCGTATCCACCACGCCCTTAATGGCATCGTCTAACTTTTTCCACAGAAGAATGGTAATGCACTCATTTTCCTTGCCGCACACATTTTGATCATCATCCAAACAGGCTACCGGAGATAAACTTCCCTCCATCAGCCTTAAAATCATGCCGACGGTATACTGCTCCGGCTTCTTTGCAAGGCGGTAGCCTCCCTGCGGCCCCCGTAAGCTTTTCACCACGCCTGCCTTTGTCAACGTGGAAATAATCTGCTCCAGATATTTGTTGGAAATCCCCTGACGTTCCGAAATATCCTTGATCCTCACAGGCTCCCCCGTATCATTCAATGCCAAATCCAACATCAGACGCAGCGCATACCTTCCCTTAGTTGAAATTCTCATAATAACCCCATCCTTTCCCTTCCCATATTTCCCATATTCATACTGGCATAATATGAATATCATTTTTTCTATCATACACCTTTCCCCTTTTCCCGTCAACACTTTCCCTAAACTTAAATTCCATCTTTTCATTTGCTTCCAAAGAAGTTATACTATAACCAATATCAAACCACCAGGGAGGTTGCTATGAATTATAAAATTTTAGAACGGGACGCCAAACTCGGCGATTATCAGGCGCAGAAACAACTGGAGCAGAGGAGAGAACAAGTAGAACCGCTCCCGATCCGGGACGCTCTCGGCTATCCCCTCACTTACTGCCCGTCCGCCATCCCCGCCGCGCTGCTGTCCGATATCAACAAAATGTACAGCAATATTTCCATCACTGCGATTGACACCGAAGTATCGATAGAAAAGGAATCCTTCCATAGCTGCCGTATTGAAGGAGCAACGACGACGATTGACGAGCTGTTTGACATCTTTAAAGCGAAGCGCACCGAAAAAAAGGGAGATAAGATGATTTTAAATACTTACCGCGCTGTCAAGTATTTAAACCTCACCAGCAGGCGGGATGTCGATACCTTAGTGCAGCTTTGGAAAATTGTCACCGACGGCGTCTGTGACAACCCGAACCTGTCCGGGGAAAGGTTCCGCAAAGGCGTTGTCGTTGTCGGCACCCACGAAGCGCCGGATGTAGAATTATTAGACTATTGCATGAAACAGTTTTTCAGCTTTTACCACGGCGACAATCTTGACAATCCCTACATCAAGGCAGCCGTCCTTCATTTCTATTTTGTTTACATGCATCCCTTCTGCGACGGCAACGGACGCATTTCCCGCCTGCTTACCTCCGATTTTCTGATCCGCTCCGGGCTGGAAAATTTCAGCGCCCTGACGTTAAGCAAGACTATCAATGAAACCTCCCATGCCTATTATGAGGCATTGGAAAACAGTGAAAATTCCTTCCATGATGTAACGCCGTTTATCCTGTATATTTTAAAAACCGTCTACGACAATCTCTATGAAGAGCTGGGCAGACAGGATAAATATATCGTTTCCTATACGGACTGGTCAAAGGAGTGGGAACATTGAAAAAAGATTTAAAAAACCGCCTTAATTTTTATCATAAGCTTTATCTGATATTAGGCTCGATTTTCTTTACTTTCCTTGCCATTGAGTTCAGCTACTTTGGCGTTCTGGAAAAAATCGATCAACAGATCAGCGACAATATTTACCAAATGATTAATTACCGCAGGGCGGAAACCTCCGTACAGATCATTTCCATCGATGATAATACCGTCAGACACTTAGGTAATTATGAGGACTGGTCCCGAAGCCAGACGGCAAAGCTGATCCGGACATTGAACAATTCCGACAATGCCCCTGCCGTAATCGGCATTGATCTGGATTATTCTAAGGAAAGCGACAGTGTCGGCGACGAATCTTTAATAGACGCCTGCAAAACATACGGCAATGTCTGTCTCAGCGCTTCCGTTACTATGGAAGAGCTTAAAAAGACACGGAAAAAAATCTTTGATCTGGAAATTGATTTTGATACTGACGATAACACCGCCGTTTCCGCCTCCGATATCTCCCTTCCTTTTGACGGGCTTCTCCCCTACATCACTACCGGTGTCATCAACAACACCAGAACCTCCCAGGACGGCATCGCAAGAAATGCTTTCGCAAGCATTCCGGTAGACGGGACAGAGTATGACAGCTTTGCCGTTGCCACCTACAAAATGTATATGGATCGTCTGGGGCGTTCTTATTCCCTTCCCAAAGTTGATGAAGACAATACCTTTGCCTTTACCTATACCAAGCAGAGCAAAGATTACAACGTCACTTCCTTCTATGATGTCATTACCGGAAAGGCGGATCTTTCTATTTTTAAGGGAAACATTGTCTATGTCGGAAACTATGCCAAACAAAAAACTGCTTTCTCTGCCCCGGACGAAGGGCAGATGCAGCCGATTGAAGTGCAGGCCAATATTTTGGAAGCTCTTTTGACGCAGAGAACGGGCCATATGATTTCCCACGGTTTTATGGCGGTATTCTACGCTGTCTTTGCCGTCATCTTTTTTATCGCCACCTCTTACAGCTCCAGCTTAAAGACTTTCCTTTCCGCACTGATTTTATTGATTGCGCAGGTCCTTTTCTGCGGCTTTCTATACACAATCGGCTACTATATCCTGATCCTGATCCCTATCGGGCTTGTTGTCCTCATTACAATTTTTAATTTATTTGTCCGATATTTCATTACCAGATACGAGCAGAAAAAAATGGTGTCTGTCTTTAAGCAGTATGTAGATGAAAATGTCGTCAATGAAATTGTGCAGAATGGAACTGAGGCAAAAATCGGAACTGCCAAAAAAGACATTGCCGTTTTATTTGTCGATATCCGGGGATTTACCTCCCTCTCTGAAAGTTTAGAGCCGGAAAAAATTGTGGAAATCTTAAATAAATATCTGACTCTTACAACCGAAGCCGTTTCTAAAAATAACGGGACTTTGGATAAATTTATCGGCGACGCCGCTATGGCCGTGTTCAACTCGCCTTCCGATCTGGAAGATTACGAATATAAAGCGGTCAACGCCGCATGGGATCTATTGTCCAGCGCGCAGGAATTAAACGCTTTCTGCCTGGAACAGTATGGAAAAGAGGTCGCCTTTGGCATTGGAATCCACTGCGGGGAAGCCGTCATCGGAAACATTGGCTGTAAATCCCGCATGGACTATACCGCCATCGGCGATACGGTCAACACTGCTTCCCGCCTGGAAGGCGTCGCGCAGCCCGGCCAGATCTTAATCAGCGAAACTATGCACCAACGGCTCATCGGGCGCATTAAAACAAGCTTTGCCGGTGAATTTGCCCTGAAAGGAAAGAAAAACAGCACCCCTGCTTACGCCGTAGAGGGCATCTATGTAAAATTTCAGGAACCGGAACCCGAAAGCCAAAAAGAACCTCTGCGATTCCCGCTTTTAAAACGCAGCATGGAACCACAGGAAACGAGATAAGGGCTTCCCTGCAAAATATTCTGCAGGCGCCTTATATAATAAAAAGAGGAGGAAACCATGAACACAATATCCTGTATCCCTACATTAAAACAGCTCAGCAGCTATACCGCTTTTTCCAAAGAATATCATGCAGCTTTTGAGTACAACGATTTTTTTCTTCCTGCTGTCTTAGATAATGAAGAACAAAAGAAACGTATAATAGAAACTTACAAAAATCTTGACAGAGACCGTTCCCATGACACAGTACACGGCGCCTTCTTAGATGTCTGCGTCAACAGCGATGATCCGAAGATCTTCTCTGTCAGCGATCTCCGGGTACATCAAAGCATGGATATCGCAAACGAACTGGGCGCAAAAGCCGTAATTTTCCATACGAACTATATCGTAAATTTCCGCTTACAGCACTATCTTGACACCTGGCTTACAAGAAATGAACAATATTGGAAACGAATTTTAAAAGAATATCCAAAAATGCAGATATATTTAGAAAATATGTTTGATGATACGCCTGTCCTGCTTACAAAGCTCGCAGAACGAATGAAAGAGGAACCCCGGTTTTCCGTATGCTTTGATACCGCCCATGCGTTCATATCCGGCAGCCCTTTATACGATTGGTTTCGGGATATGAAACCTTATGCAGCCCACCTGCATATCAACGATAACAACGGCATCGAAGATCTCCATCAGGCCGTAGGAAGAGGCATCTTTCCGTGGGAAAATTTCCGGGATTGGATAGCCTCTCTGGAAAAGAAACCGTCCATCCTGATTGAAGTGCGCAGTTTCGAAGACTTACAGCAGTCAGTCCATTTTATGCAGCAAAACAAAATCTATCCTTTTGATTAAAGGATAGTTCCGCCTCCCAGCACCAAATCGCCCCGATAAAAAACAACCGCCTGCCCGGGCGTTACTGCACGTACCTTTTCCAGAAAAACGCACTTTACCAGATCCTCCCCCAAATATTCCAGCCTGCAGGGAGTTTCCCGGTTTCCATACCGGATCTTTGCCGTAACCAGCTCCTCCGTTGGAAATTTTTCCACTGCCATATGATTTAAGTGATTACATAAGAGGGAGTCCCGAAAGACTTCCTCCTCATCACCGACAACGACTTCATTCGTATCTTTTCGTATCTCTGACACATAAACAGGCTTTCCTAACGATAAATTCAGCCCTTTCCTCTGCCCAATGGTATAGTGGATAATCCCTTTGTGTCTCCCAAGAATACCGCCTTCCCGATCCACAAAATTTCCCTCCGGAACCTCGCAGCCTGTTTCCCGGCAGATAAACCCTGCATAATCCTTATCCGGCACAAAACAAATTTCCTGGCTGTCCGGCTTACTTGCCACAGGAAGTCCCGCCCGTTTCGCAATATCACGAATTTCCTCTTTTCTGTAATCCCCTATCGGCATCAGGGTATGCTTCAACTGCTCCTGCGTCAGATTATAAAGAGCATAGGTCTGATCTTTTTTCTGTGTCACTGATTTTTTTATTGCATACCGTTGTTCTTTCTCCAGCTTAACTACCCTTGCATAATGTCCGGTTGCAATATAATCCGCGCCAATAGCAAGACTGCGGCTTAACAGCGCCTCCCATTTCACAAAACGGTTGCAGCGGATACAGGGATTGGGCGTTCTCGCTTTTAAATATTCCTCAGTAAAATTATCAATGACCTTTTCCTTAAAAATATCCCGGAAATTCATTACATAATAAGGAATCCCAAGATCTAACGCCACAGCCCTTGCATCGTCCACCGCACTCAGGCCGCAGCACCCGCCTTCCATCTGCTGCGTCTCGCCCGGTTCTGCTTTCCATATTTCCATAGTGACGCCAATCACATCATATCCCTGTTCTTTTAACAAATAAGCGGCCACAGACGAATCTACGCCGCCGGACATGCCAACGACAACAACACCTTTTGACATTTTCTCCTCCCGTTTTTTTTACTTTTTCATATCCGTATAAGCTTTTCCGTTTTCCAGCTTCTTTCCCTTATACTGTGCCATTTCACTGACAGTCACGATCTGATACCCTTTTTTCATTAATTTCGGAATTACCTTGATTGCGGCATCAATGGACTGGGAATAAAGATCATGCATCAGGACAATATCTCCATCTTCTACATGGGACATAATTGCCTTTACCGTGGAAGCTGTATTTCTCGTTTTCCAATCAAGAGTATCAATCGACCATAAAATCATCGGTTTTCCGACCTTTTTACGCAGTTTATCACTGATAGAACCATAAGGCGGCCTCATCACCGGCGTATAATATCCCAATGCTTTTTTTACTCTTTTTTCCGTATGATTCAATTCCCTGTTAATCGTTGCGGAAGATGCCGTTCCAAGATTGGCATGGCTGTAACTATGGCTCCCTATTTCACATCCTAATTTCCCCGCCTGTTTTATTGTTTCAGCGTAGGTAGAAACCCTTTCCCCAACGACAAAAAAAGTCACGCGGACATTATATTTTTTTAAAACCTTAAAAAGCTTCTTAGTATAAATACTTGGCCCGTCATCAAAAGTCAAAGCCACCATAGGCTTATCCGGATCAATTTCCGTATGAAAATAAGAAATTCCCTTTGTCATTTCGCCACTGACAATTTCTTCTCCTGCTTTTACAATGGCGCAGACCCGGTACCGATAAGCTGTCTTTTCTTTTACCGTCTCATCGGTATAGGTAACAGCCTCCGTCTGGGCAAGCTGCTTTAACTCCCCGTCCTTTCCTTTTCGATATAAAAGATACCCGTCAGCTCCCTTCACCTTTTTCCAGGATATCACAGCTCCCTCCTTAGAATAAAAAGCCTGAAGATGTTTCGGAGCATCTATTTTCTCAGAAATTTTACTGATATCTACTTCTTCCTTTGCTTCTTCTTCGGCAGCTTTGGAAGCATCCTCTTCTTTTTCTTCTTCCTCCTCTTCTTTTTCAGCCTCCTGATTTTCCTCCACCTTGACCTCTGTGTTTTCTTTTTCCACGGCAGTCGTTTTATAGGCATGAAAATACGCCATCCGTCCAATGCAAAAAATCAAGAACACAGCGGTAATACCAATAACAATTTTTCTTCGTAAATCCAACATTTCTCATTTTCTCCTTCTGTGCCAAAAAGCACGAATCCACCCATATTTTTCGTAACAGTTCAGCCATGCGGCAAAAATAGGAAAATTGAACCGTCGCATGGATCAATTTTCACTATTTTTGACATATGGCGCAGCCATAAAAGCGAGATTTTAGCCGCTTTAGCGGCGAAACAGGCTGCGGAGCAGCCAAATCGAGCTAATGGCTGAACTGTTACTATTTTTCAAATCTATTCTAGCGATCTCCTTTCCGTTTGTCAATGTCTTCCTAATAAACAAAAAACAAAAAAGCCCTGATTATATCAGAGCTTTTCTAAGGCGAGTACCAGATTTGAACTGGTGATCAGGGTGTTGCAGACCCACGCCTTACCACTTGGCTAACTCGCCATATCAATTAAAAAATAATGACTCCAAGGGGATTTGAACCCCTGTTATCGCCGTGAAAGGGCGGTGTCTTAA
>CANREH010000012.1 GCA_947629585.1 uncultured Lachnospiraceae bacterium
GTACGACAACTTCTTGATCCGATCCTGGCTAAAGTATAGCAGACTTTTGGAGATATTTCCAAAAGCCTTATTGAAGTTAAAGTAATTACTCTTTATAATTAGGCACAAAATCTACAGCCACCCCGGCACTTTTTTATTTCCCACATCTTTGAAACCGCTGTACGAACTCAATAAAGTTTCCGCATCCCCCTCTCCTTCATAAAACGTGTCAACGTATACAGCACTGGGTTCAGTTTTCTCATCACCAGAATCTGCAGAAGGATGGGGAACAGGAAACAGAAGTCTATTTATTATATTCTATTGTTTCCGTTTTTTACTTTTAAGAATAGCATTAAGCATATGGGAAATCACTAACAGATCATCTTCTGTTGCACTTTTGGAAACACTGAGCTCCGCTAATTTTCCTTTCTCATTGGAACTATAAGTATAAACACAATATTCATTTTGTTCTAAAGTGTGATTTTCTTTTTCTATAATATCATTCTTATCTGCATCAACACTCACATGACTTTCTATACTCAGTATTTCTTTCTCTTCCTGTTCTACACTCTGTGCCACAATGCTAATTCTGCCTTCCTGCTCTTTCACAAAATTTGTAATTTTTAAAATTTCGATAATTGCGGTAGCTCCAGTCCTAGAATTATTCGAAACACTATTCACAGACAGTTTAATAATATTATTGACAAGTTCTTTTTTTAAAATATCGTTTTTAACCGGCACTACGGAAATCACTTTATTCAAAAATGGACTTCCCTTTACCACTTCATTCCAACACTCAATAACTTTCTCTTTTAAGTCCATTACATATGCCTTTCCCAGTTTAATACACAAAGCTGTCGGAACTCTTTTAATGCTTTTATTACCGCTATTATTACCAGTTTCTGCCAGTAATTTCGCCTGTGTTAAAAAAGAATTGTTTCTGCTTATTATAACCTCTTTCATGTCAGCACTTTTAGCAAGCTCAGCTAAAGTAATCCCGGTTCCGTTTGTCGCCGCATAAGCACAAATAATCTTCATTAGTTGATTATACGACGAACCTGGCAACTTATATTCTTCCATAAAAAATAATTTTCCACTCAAAATATATTTAAATGTACTCGAACACTGAAAAATCAAAATTCTCTGTCTTTATATATTCCTTGAGTGTACTCTCCTTTCTTAAAATTTTATATTTACTATATATTACTATACTGCCTTATGCCTGTCAATAGAGCTACTTCAAAAAAAATATATAACAGATTTTTTCATTTGTGTAATTTGACAGCCGCATTTTGATTTTCACACACTTTTTTCTCTAACTAATTTCGGAAAACAATTTCTAATAAACTCGCACCCTATATCTTGGCAATATTTTTTCCCTTTAGATGGGTCAATAGTTGTTATCTTATCATATTTAGCATTACTGATAACATTATGACAATATTCCAATTTTTTTCTAAAAACATCTTTATCCTTCTGCACGATAGTTATCCGTGTGGGATTGTTATTATTAAAATCATAAGATTCAATAAAGTCAACTTTTTCTCCTGTCAAATTTTCATATCCAAGAACATATACCATAAGCTGATTTTTTATCTGTTCTTTAGAAAGCACTTCTGAACTAGATTTAAAATCCACTATCGTAACCGTATTGTTTAAACTATCTTTTATCAAATCAATTCGACCATCAATAAAAAGATACTCATTAATACTATAATCTATTGTCTTTTCCGAGAAATGAATATTAGGAAACTTTGATTGATTATTAATGATATAACTCCGCAAATGTTGAAAAGCTTTTCTTTTCATTGTATCCACAAGTATTTTAAAACCATATGGTAAATACAAATATTTTTCAACTATTTCATTTATAATTTTGTCGTCAAAAATCCCTATTTCTTTATAGTGTTTATGTACATAATCTAGCATATTATGTACAGACCGCCCATATCCCATTCTTATATTAAGTGGGGAATGAAAGCCAAAAACATTCAACATTTCAAATTTAAATGGACAATCAAATAAATCTTTAAGTAATGAAAAATTAAGCGTTATAACCTCATCTTTTGAAAACTTCTTATCATTTGAGGTAGGATATACTATATTTAAGCATAGATCCTGATATGCATATTGTGAATTTTTGGCTTCAATAAACGGTTGGGCTGGTTTTTTATACATTTTTCCCTGTCCGTAAGGCAGGGGAGACCTCGTCATAAAAAGAAACTTTTCGCTTCTAGTTATTCCTACATAAAATAGTCTCCGAAAACTTTCTTCATCGTTGTCATAAGCTCTTTCGATTACCATATCATTAAATATTCCCCACGCACTTACACCGCTTGGTTTTCTCGGCGGAAAAATAGCATTTTGCGTTAAAAATGGAAGAAAGACAACTGGAAATTCCAATCCCTTTGACTGATGATATGTCATAATGCGCAAACTGCGTATGGTTCTAAAATTTGGGGATAACCATCCCTCTGGATAAATAGTTGGCGCATCATCTCTTAGAAATGTTTGAAACGCTCGTAATTTGTATACAGGATTCATATCAAGATATATTTTTTCAAAATCATTTATTACCTCTGTAAACTTTCCCCAGTTATATAACATTTTCTCATTCTGTGATTGATTTATAAGCTGAAGGTTAGCAAAAAGATTTTTAAGATTTTGCTGGATGGTATATTCATATGCATTCTCTTCATGAAAGAAACAAACAAAATCTAATATAGCCTGACCAATGTCGTTATCATTAAGTGGTGAATATTTTTTCCACTTATCAATCAACTCTGTACTGATTTGTACCGCTGACCTATGAAAAGTTTCTACATCATAAGATGAAATTATCCCAAAAACCACATCAAATGTATCACAAACAACCTTTATTTCATCTACCTCAAAAAGTTTCTGCGTGCCTTCAACAACAAAATCAATTCCATTATCCTGAAGTGCTTCAATTAATCCTTGAATCTTTTTTACAGAGCTAACAAGAATAACCATATCATCATAATTGAGTCCATACGTCTTGTTGTCTTTTGTATATGCAGTTCCATGTAACTGCTTTATTTTATTAATGATAAAGTCAATCTCTGATTCACGATCATCAAAATCATAGGCAATTATATCCCCAACATCATAACTCTGGGAATTGTTACTGTTCATTTGTTTACCTAATCTATTTTTATTATTTATTATTACTTGTCTGGCAACATCAGTAATTCCGCAACTACTACGGAAATTCATATCTAAATACTTTTTTTTAACATTTTTATATCGAGCTTCAAATTTTCTGATATATGTCAAATTACTACCGCGCCAATGATATATAGTTTGATCATCATCACCAACTACACAAATTTTTGCACCTTTTTTATAGAAGTAATTAACAATTTTCTCTTGTGCATCATTTACATCCTGATATTCATCTACAATTAGATGCCGAACTGTAGATATAATATACTCATCGAAACAGCCTTTTTCAAGTAATTCAAGCGTTTTTACTATAATAGATGTATAATCAAATTTGTTTTTAGAATTCAAGCATCGTTCATATTGCTCAATATGTGACTGTAATGTGACATCTAATTTCTCAACTCCATATTCTCTCGCAATATCTAAAAAGGTCTTATATGCACTTATTGCTTCTTGCAACTTATTATTTGCCATCTTAGGATATGCCAATGAATATGAGGTGCCTTCTTTTCGATGATATTTTACATCATAAATCCCAATATCGGCTCGAAAACGTTTCATAAAAAGTCTCGTCTGAACATCTTCTAGCAACTCATAATTTTTATAATCATCATTATAGTTTTGAAGCAAATAATAACAGTAACCATGAATAGTACCTATGTACATATTAGCAAGTCCTTCTAAACTCTTATTTTGATTCTCAAATTCTTTATATATTTTTTGTTTCAGCGACGCTGCTGCTTTCTTTGAATACGTTACTGCAACAATATTCTCCGGCTTTACTCCTTGTTGTTTTAACAAATTTAAAATTCTGGCAACCATCGTCGTTGTCTTACCAGACCCTGCACAAGCCACTATTTGAAGATTAGAATTAATTGTATTAATTGCTTCTTTCTGGTTGCTAGTTAAATCCATAATAGAACCTCCCACAATCTACTGCAAATCTTTTATTATTAGAACATATTATCAAGCGGCACTTTTTTCCCACCCTCGCCAAACTCCACTTTTACGTTGATTACGCTGTCAGTTTTTTTTGTGTGAAAACATTACTACCGTCTCTGCATTGTATTATACAGCAATCTAATTCATAACGCAAGTAGTAATGTCCGAAATTATCCCTCTGGACTTATCAGCCTAAAAAGTACATAAGCGCACTTCCATCAATGTGTAATGCAGACTAAATTCTGCATATTCTTCTGGAACAGTTATCGCCTTAATCACATGAGAAATCTGAGTATTTACACTATCACATGCAGAACTCGTAGATATACAGATTTTTTTAAATCCATTCGATGCAAAAACAGGAATTCAGAACCGCATGATGCTCTATAACGGTGGTAACGACCTGTTCTACTCCCTGTGACCCCATTTTAATAACCCAATTATCACTTTCAGTTCCACAAGACGTAAAATATATCTCCGCCGGATCTGCACCAATACACATTGCAATTGTTTTCCTGGCTTCTGTTATTGCCATCTTTGTCTCCAAAAATTCTTCCTCATCTTCTTCCCAGAAAACAATTTTTCCAGACAATTTGCCGTTAAGGAATTCTTTGACTTTGGACAGAACGAATCCGTCTTCTCCCAATGCCTGTAATTCTTTAATGATAAAATTATCCAAGCACTGTGCACTTTCAACACTCGCTAATGCAGAAGAAATCTCACACATAATCTGCCATCAGGAATTTTGAATCCTCTATGTTGCTTTCAATACACTTCTTAAACCCATTGTCCTCATCATTGAGAAATCCAAAAATACTTCTTTCAGCTTCTCCAACAACACGAGACACAAATGTTGCTAAATAGGAAGTGTACGAATGAAATGGATACAAGCTGATTATCTTCTCCTTAATTTCCGCCGCATTTGTTGAGTTACTATCCAGAACCTTATCTACTAGATTTCTAACGCTAGGCACACCAAGAAAATTCTGCTGGATTAATTCATTATTGAACATAGTATTACAACATTCTTTAAACACTTTAACTTCTTCCGATGCCAAGAAGAACATGAACTTCCGATAACAAGAAGGACATGATCATTGACAAAAGAAAAAAGCTGTGGTAAAGTATCTCCAATAACATAGGAAAAGCGATGACGGAAAAGAGTAGTTTAGATGGAAGCAGCCAGAGAGAACGGCATTTGGTGGAAGCTGTTTATGTGGAAACTAGACGAAAACCATTCTGGAGCTGTAATGCTGAAATTGAGTAAGCGTTACCGTAGGCCTGCGTTAAAGGATAGGATTTGATGGAATCTGAAGTAAAAAGTTAAGGTGGAACCGTGCTGAAGGCACCCTTAAGGCTATTGCAATGATGGTCTTATGGGTGCTTTTCTTATGTTGTTGCATATGAAAGCAAAAAAAGAAAGGAGCAGCAAATTATGAAGGTTCTGCGAAAAAATGGAGAAATGACAAAGGTAAGCTTTGAGGAACAGGAGGGAAAAAGGGCATTTTGGCATACGAGCGCGCATGTGCTTGCACAGGCTGTAAAACGTTTATATCCGAAAACGAAATGCGCCATTGGCCCGGCAGTTGAAAATGGATTTTATTATGATTTTCAGTTTGAATTTTCCCTTACGGAAGAGCATTTAAAAGCGATCGAAGCAGAAATGCAGAAAATCGTAAAGGAGTCTCTCTCCCTGCAGGTCTGTGAGAAGTCAAAATCAGAAGCTCTCCGTTTCATGGAGAAGGCAGGTGAACCGTATAAAATCGAACTGATTCAGGAACGGAAAGATACAGATCCTATCAGCTTTTATAGGCAGGGAGAATATGAAGAATTAAGGATATGTTGAAATTTCCACGCCTATTATGTTGGAACGAAGTCTTTGGGAAACTTCCGGCCATTGGGATTTTTACAGAGATAATATGTACTCCCTTAAGGTAGACGATATGGATTACGCAATCAAACCAATGAGCTGTCCGGGCGGAATGTTAGTGTATAAACTGTAGCCGAAATCCTATAAGATGTTTCCTGTGCGGATGGGGGAATTAGGGCTTGTGCATCGGCATGAAAAATCCGGAACCTTACATGGCCTCATGCGGGTGCGTTCCTTTACGCAGGATGACGCTCATATCTTTATGCGAGAGGATCAGGTCATGGAGGAAATACAGGGAGTTATGCGCCTGATTGATGAGGTTTACCAGAAATTTGGTTTTTCCTATGAAATTGAACTGTCAACGAGGCCGGAGCATTCCATTGGAAGCGATAAGGAATGGCGGCTTGCTGAGGAAGCTTTGGAAAAAGCAGTTCAGGGAATGGGCAGGACTTATGCCGTAAAAGAAGGAAATGGCGCATTTTATGGGCCAAAGCTTGATTTTCATATCAAAGATTCCATAGGCAGAACATGGCAGTGAGGAACAATTCAGCTCGATTTCCAGCTTCCGCAGAGATTTGATCTGGACTATACGGGAGCAGACGGAGAAAAGCACCGCCCGATTATGCTGCATAGGGTTATCTTTGGATCGATAATAAAATCCGTGAAGCCCGTATGGACAAAGTACCCTATATCATTGTTGCAGGTGAAAATGAGAAAAAAAATTTGTCGGTATCCGTAAGACAACGAGATGCAGAAAACGATAAACAGGATAATGTAGAAATGAGCCTGGAGCAGGCGGCAGATTTGATAAAGAGAGGATAAGGCGAAACAACAGGAAAGCCTTAAGAAAATATTTAAGAAATAGTTAAGAAACCGTAAGAAATACCTGCCCTGTTTATGGTAAGATAAAGTAAATCTTATTTTACAAGGGAGGTATTTTTATGTGGAAACCATTGCAAACCATTATCTTTATTTTATGCTTTGCCTTCTGCCTGGCAGGATGCGGGAAGGATTCCAGAACTTCTTCTAACCGTCCCGCTCCGGCAAACGATACGCAGGAGGAATTTTCCTACCAGGCGTCTTTCCTGGAGGTAGATTCCGGCTTAGACAAAATTTCCGCCTGCTGCATACAGGAGGACGCCATCTATCTTCTGGGAAACAAATACGCAGAGAATAAAAACAAAAGCTTTCTCCTTATCTGTAACCAGGATGGGAGCATCCGGTCAAAAAAGTTCCTGAAAAAGCTTAAGGACACTGAAACGCCGATCCGGTTTTTGGAGGATGAACAAAGCCGCCTTTACCTGCTGACAAAAAAAGAAACTGCATACTATCTCCATGCGCTGAACAAGCAGGGGGCAATCACCAAAACCGTAAAATTACAGTCAGAGCAGGAATTGTATCTGGACAGTTCCGTGTCCTCTGTCATATTTCATGGAAATCTTTATCTTGCCGCAGCCAATGGTGTTTATTCGTTTAATAAAAAAGGCAGGCAGGAAAAAACTTACTTTATCCCAAAAAGCACGATAAAAAATCTTTTTCTTACATCATCCGGAAAGCTGTATGCCTATGCGTTTGACACTTATCATATAGATACGGACGCTTTTTTTGCGGAATACGATGAAGAAACAGACAGCTTCCAGAAATTATCCGATATCAAAGGATACCGCTCTGACAGCATTTCCATTCTGCCAAAAGACGGGGAAACGGTCTATATCGGCGACCGCACCGGGATTTCTTCCCTTGCGTTCCCGTCCGGCAGCCCGGAAAAAATATTCGGCTGGATTGACTGCGGGATTGCAGAGGATTCCGTGGACGGATGGCGTCTTCTGGAAGACGGGAAATTTTTTGCTGTGAAATCCCCTGAACTTAATGACAAAACCGGGCAATACAACCCCTCTTTCATCACAGTGGAAAAGAAACCTGCCGCTGATCCAGAAGCAAAAAAAACGCTGACTATCGCTGCCACAGGGCTTTCCCAGGAACTGACAGAAGCAATTCTCTCCTTCAACCGCTCCAATCAAAAGCTCCGGATGAAGGTAACGGACTATTCCGCCTATACAGACCCCAAAAACCGGTTAAACCTTGACCTCTCCTCCGGGAAAATTCCCGACATCATCAGCTTAACCAGGCTCGATTCCGATACTATGGACATTCTGTTAAAAGACCATGTCCTGACCGATCTGTATCCGCTGATGGAAACTGATCCGGAAGTGAAAAAAGAAGCCTTCCTCCCCTCCGTCCTCCAATCTATGGAAACCGACGGAAAGCTCTATGCTATGGGCAGCACCTTCGATCTTTCTTTTTACCTGGCAGGGAAAAATATTGTCGGCGACAGGGAAAGCTGGACGGTGGACGAAATGCTCGACAGCCTTCAAAAACTTCCGGAAGACGCCACCTTTTCCCTTTTCAGCGATTCCAGGGAAACCTTCCTGGATTTTGCCTTCGGCATCAATTTTAAAAACTATATCGACTGGGATACGAAAAAAGCCCATTTTACCTCCGATTCTTTTCTCAAGATTTTAAACTATGCCAGGGAACTTGCTCCAACCCGGCCGCCGAAAGACGGCGAAAGCTTTCTTAACTACGCCCCTGTATATCCTGAAGAAATCCGTACTCTTCTGAAAGAGAAAAAAGCGCTGATACAGCAAAAAACTATCTCTATGTTTAGTTTTCTTTCTGCTGATATGGATCTATATCAGGATGCGGGCGGCGCTTCCATCATAAGCCCGCCGTCAGATGACGGCAGGGATAATTCCGTCCAAATCTCCATGCGCACTCTGTCCATCACGGAAGAATGCAGGGACAAAGAAGCCGCATGGGAATTTGTCCGCAGCTTCTTTACTTATGATTACCAGATCGAAAAAGCTTTCTATGGCGAACAGCTCCTTCCGGTCCGTCAGGATGTTTTTGACAAATGTCTGGAATATTTTATGGCGAAAGAAGATTATAAAGATAAAAATTTCTATCAAAATAAAGAGGATAACAGCAGTTATGTATTTTCCCTTCCGGAACCCTGGACAGAAGAAGACGCAGCCGTATACAAAAACCTGATTTCCCGTATCGACTCCTGCCTCATCATGTCAGGATTCTGTGACAAGATCAGCTCCCTTATTAACGAAGAAACCGAAGCCTTCTATGCCGGGGATAAGACCGCCGAAGAAACGGCGGAAATTATCCAGAACCGGGTGCAGCTACTGCTGGATGAATCCAGGTAAAATCCTTATATCAAAAGGGCAGCCACAGCAAGAAAATTCTCTTACTGGCTGCCCGCTGTTTTCATCTGCCTTTATTTTTATTCTATCCTGTGCATAGAGAACTGGACATCTGCATACTGATCCAGATTCTCTTTGATGTTCCTTCCGTCAGCCTGCCTTAACAGAGCCTCGCGATCCTTTTTGGACTGCGGCTCTACCTTCACGCTTCCCGGGCCGTTGACACAGCCGCCCTCGCAGCACATGCCTTCGATAAAATCCTCCGGCAGACGCCCAAGCTTTAACATCATCAGGGCATTCTTGCACTCTTTCGCGCCGTTGCACTGGCGAACCTTAATATTCGTGTTTTCATTCTGCTCCATCAGGGATTCCACAACGGCCTTTGTAACGCCGCCTGCATTGGCAAAACGTTTCCCGTAAATGCTGCCCTGCTGCATCTGCTTTTCAAAATCATGGAGCTGCACATTCTTTGCCCGGAACATGGCGTTTAATTCTTCAAATGTCATGGCAAAGTCAGCGTTGTCCTTTGTATTGGCAACCTCGCTCTTCTTCGCAATGCACGGGCCGAAGAAAATCGTCACGGCATCCGGATGCTGCGCCCGGATAAACCTTGCCATTGACGCCATCGGGGAAATTGTCGTGGACATATTTTCCAGTACCTCCGGGAAATGCCTGCGGATCATATTGACAAAAGCCGGACAGCAGCTCGTTGTCATTTTCTTTCCTTCTTTGAAAGCTTCCGCCCATTCCGCCGCCTCGGAATAAGCAACGTAATCGCCGCCCAGGGAAACCTCCACCAAATCGGTAAAGCCAAGCTCTTTGACTGCTTCCCGTAAAACGCCGATCGTCACATTCGGGCCAAACTGCCCTTCAATCGCAGGAGCGACCATAGCATAAACAGGACGATCGCCGCCGCGGAGGATATCAATCACTTCGGTCATGCGGGAATAATCAGAAATCGCACCGAACGGGCAGTTCTTAATGCACTGTCCGCAGCGGATACACAGCGCCTCGTCAATCACGACAAGGTTATTCTCGTCCATGCTGATAGCGCCGACCGGACAGCTCTTTTTGCAAGGGCGCATCAGATCAGCAATCGCGCTGTACGGGCAGGCATCATGGCAGCGCCCGCATTCCTTACATTTCTGGGAATCAATAAACGCCCTGTCGCGCAGCATCGTGATAGCGCCAAAATTACATGCCTGCTGACACTTCTTCGCCATACATTTCTGGCAGTTGTCCGTAACGACAAAACGGGTAATCGGACATCCCTCGCAGGCGGCGCTGATTACCTGCACCGTATTCTTGCATGGAAGCCCGGTCTGCGCCTCCAACCCCCTTGCAAGACGGATTCTCTCACGTACAATTTCCCTCTCCTTATACACGCAGCAGCGGAAATTTGCCTGCGGGCCGGGGATGATCTGGTAAGGGATCTGATCCTCATGCTCATCCAGAAGGCCGTCAAAGGCAAGCTGCGCTACCCTGTAAAGAACCTCGTCTTTAATAGTTCCAAGTGTTGCGTCTTTTTCCAGCATAATAAGTATATCCTTTCTTTAAAAATAATATCGTTTTTAACGCCAATAGATATCTTTATTATATAAGAAAAGACAGCGTTCTTCAAGAAAAAAGTGAAGAAAATACATTTTTGTACTATTTATGGTTTGCCGGCTCTACATTGATATTCTTTCCCTTAATCCTTGCCGACTTCATCGCCTCAATGACATCCCCCGCATACTGTCTTGGAACTTCCACAAAAGTATACTTATCATACATATCAATCGTTCCGACTAACCGTCCCGGCATCCCGGTTTCTCCGGCAACCGCCCCCAGGATATCTCCCGGACGGATATTGTTCTTCTTGCCGACATTGATAAACAGCCTTACCATGCCGTCCTCTTCCGCTCCGGTATCTCCATAATCCTCATACTGTGGTTCCTGTTCTTCCTTCGGCTGCTCGTCAAGCCCCATAGCAATCTTCAAAAGCGCTGCCGCCACATCCAAAGAAGTATAATCCTCCTCGTCAATCCGCTCCTCAATCAGCTTAATCATTTTGGTATGCGCATCGTCCTGGATAATCTCATGCACACGGTTCAGCACTTTCTCCGCTTTGGTATTGGTTACATCCTTTAACGATGGCACTGGCTGCAGCTTAATCTTTGTCTTGCAGTACCGCTGGATATCCCGCAGCTTATACATTTCCCTGCCAACTACGAACGTAAACGCCATGCCTTCCCTTCCGGCACGCCCGGTACGCCCAATCCTGTGGACATAATATTCATCATCCTGCGGCACGTCATAATTAAACACCGCTTCCACGTCGTCCACGTCAATGCCTCTTGCCGCAACATCCGTAGCGACTAAAATATCCGTTTTCCCATTGCGGAAACCGTTCATAACACGATCCCTCTGGGACTGCTTCAAATCACCGTGCAGCCCTTCCGCAAAATAGCCGCGCCCTTTTAAGATCTCCACCAGCTCGTCTACCATACGCTTTGTATTGCAGAACACCAGAGACAGCTTTGGATCATAAATATCCAGAAGGCGGCAGAGAATCTCGCTTTTATTCTTTTTCTTCACCTCATAATAATACTGCTCAATCTTCGGGACAGTCAGCTCTTTCTTCACGACGCGGATAATCTCCGCATCCTTCTGGTAAGTCCTCGCAATCTCCATAATCGGCTTCGGCATAGTAGCGGAAAATAATAACGTCTGCCGCTCCTCCGGCGTTTCCGAAAGAATCGTCTCAATATCCTCCCGAAAGCCCATATCCAGCATTTCATCCGCCTCGTCGAGCACCACCATATTGACATCGTCAAATTTGACCGTCTTGCGGCGCATATGATCCATGATACGTCCCGGCGTGCCAATTACCACCTGCGTCCCCGCCTTTAAGGAACGAATCTGCTTTACAATATCCTGCCCGCCGTAAACCGGAAGGACCTTAATCCCGTGCATAAATTTAGCCAGCTTGCGCATTTCTTCCGCTACCTGGATGGCAAGCTCCCTGGTCGGGCAGAGAATCACCGCCTGCAAATGCTTATCCTTCGGATTCACCCTCTGGAGCAACGGAATCCCAAAGGCTGCGGTCTTCCCTGTCCCTGTCTGTGCCTGTCCTACAATATCCCTGCCCTCTAAAGCCACAGGAATCGCTTTCGCCTGAATCGGGCTGGTTTCCTCAAATCCCATTTCCTGAACCGCTCTGATAATTGCCGGATCAAGATTTAATTCTTCAAATTTCATTGTCGTCTCCATTCTTTCACTCTTTTCTAATTTGCTAAAAATGAGAAGGCAGCGCCGTTAAAACTGCCTTTCCCGCATCAACAGTTTCCAAAATAAGATAAAATA
This sequence comes from uncultured Lachnospiraceae bacterium, assembly GCA_947629585.1. Taxonomy (GTDB): domain Bacteria; phylum Bacillota; class Clostridia; order Lachnospirales; family Lachnospiraceae; genus MGBC100174. The sequence continues at coordinate 12,535 of CANREH010000012.1, forward strand.
CACCTGCGGATTTCACCCGCTGAAAAGAAAAAACCCTTTCTATTGCGAGAAAGAGTTTTCTAATAACTACATTATGTACGAATTCTCTAAAATGCTATGGTAGTGTAACATAAGCTGACATTCACTGTCAAGAGCTAATTTAGTCCTATAACATCCTGAAAACCGCTCCAAGCACAGCGCAGTTTAACTTCCTGCCTTCCAACGCCTTCTTTTTCTCCTCCGCGGTTTTCTCCCCTTTTCTATCCGAAACTGGTTAATCTTATCCATAATTTCATTATAATCCCGTTCAAACAATTCCTCGCTGATCTGGAAATGCAGAAGCTCCTCCGGCACCTTTAACAGAATCTTTTCCGTCACAAATTTCTTGCTCTGCCGCTCATATTTCGGCATCTGGTTAATTTCCTGGATATGCGCAAGCTCCGGACGCCAGAGAAGGGTAATTTTATTTTTCATTTTCATTTTCGGATTTTTCAAAGGCTTTCTCATCACATAAAAATCCACGCCGTCTTCTATTTTCTCCGCTGTAATCACACCCCACCATTCCGGCACATGCTCGCGGATATGCAGGGCATGGCTGACGCCGACAACAACATAATTATAATCATAAAAACGATCATAATCTTTTACCTGCCCTTCCAGCCTTGCATACGTATCGGCATCGCTTTTAATTTCGATCCCGTACAGCGCGTCCGGACTTACCATCACCAGATCCGCGCGGGATTTTCCCATCCGTTTCTCCTCAAAGATGCGGATCTTCCCGTAAGTTTCTTCCAGAAAATCAAACAGCGGCTCCCTGATTTCTTTATCACGCAACATTGTTTATTTCCTTAAGCCATCTCTGGCTTTTTCCTTTCCTAACCTTGCTTTAACCTGCTTTTTTCTGCAGTTTCCCGTTCCAATTTTCTCATTTCCTTTAATTTCCAAAACGCCATTGCCATTGTCACAAGCGCCGCCATAAAATCCGCGGTAAAGCCCGCATATAAAATACCGTCAATCCCGAAAAACAGCGGCAGGATAACCAGCAGCGGAAGCAGAAATAAAATCTGCCTTGTCAGCGATAAAAACACTCCCTTAATTGGCTTGCCAATCGAAGTAAAAAACGTGGACGTAATCGGCTGGAGGAAATTCAAAATGGTAAAAAACAAAAAAATCCGGAAAAACTTTACCCCAAACTGGAAATATTCCTCCGTCCCTTCCCCGAAAAGGGAAATAATCTGCCTCGGAAATATTTGAAACAGCACAAAAGCAGTCACGGCGGCAGCAAATCCCGTGCGAAGCGCAGCATAATATGCTTCCCGTACCCGATCATATTTTTTTGCCCCGTAATTAAAGCTCTCAATCGGCTGGCTTCCCTGCCCCAGCCCAATAACAATGGAAAAAAAGACCTGTCCCAGTTTCATAATAATTCCGGCGCACGCTAAAGGAATGGATTCTCCGTAAACAGAAGCCGCTCCATAATGCCTGAGGGAATTATTCATCACAATCTGCACAATCATCATTGCTACCTGATTAAAGAAAGAAGCCATCCCGATGGAAATTACCATTTTCACATAAGAAAAACGCACCAGGAAATGTTTCTTTTCCAGTTTCGCTGTCTTATAATGGCACAGGTAACGGATGACAAGGATGCCGGAGCACACCTGCCCAATCACCGTGGCAAGCGCCGCGCCGGACATTCCCCAGCGAAACCCCATCACAAAAAGAGCGTCTAAAATAGTATTAATCACAGCTCCCGTAAGATTGCAGATCATAGTCATCTTCGGGCTTCCGTCCGCACGGATTAAATGCCCTCCGCCCGTAGTCAAAAGCAAAAACGGAAATCCAACCGCCGTAATCCTCACATACTCCACGGCATAGGGAAGGACATCGTCCGGCGCGCCAAATCCGTTTAATAACGGCGTTAAAAATAACTCCGAAATCAGACAGAGGATGCACCCGCTCAGCACCAGCATCGCGGCGGCATTTCCAATATAATAAACAGCCGTCTCTTTTTCGCCCCTCCCCATAGAAAGGTTAAAGCAGGACGCCCCGCCAATCCCAAACAACAGCGACAGGGCAATGCAGGACGTAGTCAGCGGAAACGCGATATTCGTCGCCGCATTTCCCAGCGTGCCGACCGCCTGCCCAATAAACAGCTGATCGACAATATTATAAAATGCGCTGACTAACATAGCAATAATGCTTGGGACAGCAAACTGTACCATCAGCTTCTTCACAGGCGCAGTCCCCAGTGGATTCGTATCTTCCATGAAAATTCTCCTTTACGTTTTTGAAGTAAAAAAGAGAGCCGGATAACTGCGGCTTTCTTTTCCTCAAATATGGCTGTTAAAATATTCTTGTGTGACTTGCATACGTATGGTTCCATCTTGATTTTTTTATTCACTTAAAATTTATTTTCCACACTTCTTATTATACTATCATAGATATCAAGTGTCAATCATTCTGAAATCAGTTTCTCCGTAACAGGTAACCGTTCAACCACGAAACCAAAGGGAAGAAAATAATATGATATTTAATGCTTATCTGATTTTTCCCCGGAAATCCTGTCCCATAAAGGCTGATCACGGTCCGACGGAACATATACCATTAAATCCTGGACGTTACAGTGCAAAATCATGCACAAATCGTTTAAGGTTGTTGTGTTTACAGGGCTGTTTTTCCTAAGCTTGTGAATGGTCGAGCCGGAGATATGGTAGTCGTTAATTAATGTGTAGGTGCTTTCTTCCGAAGCCTTCAGGGTAGCCCAAAAAGGTTTGAATGACATCATAATAAAATACCTCACATGATTTATTTTCTATAATTTAGATGAAAGCAGCTTCGTAATCAGTACCATCTTGTCACAGGCAGTTCGTTATTGATTCCTTTGGTTGCGAGAACCTGGTGCAGATCGACAATTCCATTATGGAAAGCGGCCGCACAGGAGGACAGGTAAAGCTCCCACATACGGATAAATTTTTCATCAAATTGTTTTCTGATTTCTTCTTTGTGTTCTTCATAATTATGAAGCCAGCACAACAGGGTTTTGTTATAATGCAGGCGGAGGTTTTCTACGTCAAGCACATGGAAATTATCTTCTGCCATGGAATAGATCATTTCCCGCAGGCTGGGGATCATGCCGCCCGGGAAAATATATTTTTTGATCCAGGCATCTCCGTCAGATTCTTTCAGGGCGCTGATAAAATGGAGAAGGTACATACCGCCGTCTTTTAACACTTTTTTTACACAGTCATTGAAGAGCTGGTAATTGTCCCTTCCAACGTGTTCCGCCATGCCGACGCTTACGACCCTGTCAAACTGTATTCCCATTTCAGGAAGCTCACGGTAGTCCATCAGTTTTACCGTTAACAGATCCTGCAAGCCTTCTTCTTTTATCCGGCGTGAAAATTCATTGTACTGCTCTTTGCTTAAAGTAATGCCGGTTCCATGCACGCGGTATTTTCTGGCGGCCTCTGTCAGCAGAAATCCCCATCCGCATCCTATGTCTAACAGGGACATTCCTTCTTTTAAATATAATTTTTCCAGAATATATTCTACTTTATTTCTCTGGGCCTGCTGTAAGGTATCTTCCGGATTTTTAAAATAGGCGCAGGAATAGCTTAAGGTGTCGTCAAGCCATAATTTATAAAAATCATTTCCAATATCGTAATGGCTTGTAACTTCTTTCTGCTGGTTTTTTGGGGAAACAGACGTATGAAGCAGTTTTTTTAAGGCGTGCCTGTTGGTGGAAAATTTCCCAATCTGCCCTAAAAACTGATCCAGCGTTCGATAAAGATCTCCTTCCATAGTGAGGTTTCCTTCCATATAAGCCTCTCCAAGCGCAATGGATGTGCTGTTTAACAGTTTTGTTACGGGAATGGCTTTTTTTATGCTGACAGTGAAGCCTGGCTTGCCCTCCCCAATCCTGTATTTGTTGTTCCCGAACCAGATAAGGAACGGGTGTTCGTCAAATTTATTTAAGAATTGTACCATGGCCTTTTCCTCTGCTCTTTCTAACATGATAAGCTCCTCCTTGTTTCTGCGGCTGAAATGTTATATTTCTATCAGTATTCCACATATTGTCAAAATTATCAGGGATTTCCACAGTAAATTTTTTCGGGATTGACTAACTTTTCCGTACAAAGTATAATGAAAGCAGGGCAAATGGTGTTTTGAGGAGGAAAAACAGTTTTATGGAAAATCAGTCAAAAAGGAAGGCATGGATAAAGTTCATTTTCACGAATATCGGGTTTCTGGCATGTTTTCTGCTGATGTGCTTTGTAAGCTCGGTATGCTCGGCGGGGACGAGGCTGGCAGTACGCCTGCTCTATGCAGTTTTATGGGGGATGAAATCCGGCATGATATTTTACCAGGATATGAAAGCGAAGGATCCGGTTGCTTTTTCCCATTCCAAAGTGGCGAGGACAATAGACACCATCATCATGTTAGGTATCTTAGTCCTTTGCGGGATATGCTTTGGAATATCATAAATGTTCCATTATAAAAGAAAGGCATAGGATATGAAGATTGGCAGCAGGGAATTTTCTTTTGGACAGAAAACGTATCTGATGGGGATTTTAAATGTGACCCCGGATTCTTTTTCTGACGGAGGAAGGTTTCTTCCTAAGGATCGGGCTCTTTTCCATGCTGAGAAGCTTATAAAGGATGGGGCGGATCTCCTTGATATCGGCGGGGAGTCCACCCGTCCCGGCTATCAGGAAATCAGTTCACAGGAGGAAATGGAACGGATTGTGCCTGTGATTCGTGCCGTAAAAGAAAACTTTGACATTCCGGTATCGGTGGATACTTATAAAGCGGATGTTTTCCTGGAAGCGGCAGGGGCAGGAGCGGATCTTTTAAACGATATCTGGGGGTTCCGCAGGGAAGCTTCCGTGGAATCAGGAAAAATTGGGATGGTTTCCAAAATGGCGCTTGCGGCGGCTAAGACGGGGCTTCCGGTCTGTTTAATGCACAACAGGAAAGAAGCAGTCTACCGGGATTTTCCGCGTGAAATAATGGAAGATTTGGAAAAGTCCCTTCTGACTGCGGAAAATGCCGGAGTAAAACGGGAATCCATTCTTCTGGATCCGGGCATCGGCTTTGGAAAAACATATGAGCAGAATCTCTGGTGCTTAAAGCATCTGGAAGAATTTAAGCGGTTTGGGCTGCCGATCCTGTTAGGGGCGTCAAGAAAATCGGTAATTGGCCTTGCCCTGGATCTTCCGGTGGCAGAGCGGGAAGAGGGAACGATCGTAACGACAGTCATGGCAGTCTTAAAAGGCTGCGCCTTTGTCAGGGTGCATAATGTACAGGCGAATAAGAGGGCGGTCAGAATGGCGGAAGCGATCCTCAGAGGCGGTGGTTAACGTGGACAAAGTAAAGATTCAGGATTTGGAGATTTATGCAAGGCATGGCGTGTATCCGGAGGAGACGGCGCTGGGGCAGAAATTTCTGGTGAGTTTAGCGCTGGAAATGGATACCAGGAAGGCAGGACTTGCGGATGATTTGTCAAAGGCTGTGGATTACGGGAAAGTAGCGCATGACACGGAGCGTTTCCTGACAGGGCATACGTTCCGTCTCCTGGAGGCGGCGGCGGAGCATCTGGCAGAGGAGCTTTTGCTTTCCTACCCTGTGGCAAACATTACCGTAGAAATTAAAAAGCCGTGGGCGCCGGTGCTCCTGCCGCTTGATACGGTTTCCGTTGAGATTACAAGGGCATGGCATCAGGTGTATTTATCCATTGGCTCCAATATGGGAGACAGGGAAGGCCATCTCAACCGGGCTTTAGAGTTTCTGAAACAGGATCAAAAAATCCGTATGGGAAAAATTTCGGATTTCATTGTCACAAAGCCTTATGGCTATGAAAAACAGGAGGATTTTTTAAATGGCGCGGTGGAACTGTTTACCCTATATCCGCCAGGAGAGCTTTTAGAAATCCTTCATAAAGCGGAGGCGGACGGGAACAGGGAGCGTATTATTCCCTGGGGGCCGAGGACGATTGATTTGGATATTTTATTTTATGATGATGAAATTATCTCGGAGCCGGATTTAACGATTCCTCATGTGGAAATCAGCAAGCGGGAATTTGTTTTAAGGCCGCTCTGCCAAATTGCGCCCTGGAAAATGCACCCTCTGTTACATAAATGCGTGATGGAAATGCTGGAGGAATTGCAGCGTTAGAAACATTGACAGAAAAATAAGGGCTGAGGTTTTTGGGAGAAGAAAGGGAGGACAGCAATGAGCAAGGTAAAAATTATTTTGGTAGCGGTAGTGCTTATCCTGGCACTGGGTACATTTCTTGGCATTAATATGTACCGCAACAGGATGGTGTGGAATGAGGAAGGAGTTCCCGGGAATACTTCAGGAAACCTGTTAAATGGAGGGTTATTCTGTGAAGGGGACGGGAGGATTTATTTTAACAACCCAAGTGACGATGGGAATCTTTATTCTATGGATATGAGTCTTGGCGATTTTAAAAAAATTTATAACGACCGTGCAGAAGAAATTAATTTTGCAGGAAACCATCTTGTCTATTCCCGGAGGAATTTTGAAAAAGACAGCATTAATGGGGAATTGTTCGTTTTTAATACGAAAGGGCTTTATACCCTGCAGTTAACGACGAAACAGACAAAATGCCTTTATGACGGGACGCTTGGCGTGGTAGGTCTGTTAGGAAACGATATTTTTTACCAGTCGTATACGGATGAAGACGGCATGGATTTGTACAGCGTCAGGCTGGACGGCAGCGAAAAAGAGCTTAAGACAAAAGAGCCTGTGAACCCGTCAGCGATTTATAACGGGAAGATTTATTACGGGGCGGATACCAAGAGCGGGCTTTACGCATATGATGTCGCAACCGGGCAGGAAAGCGTTGTCAACGGGAATAATCTTTATGGGTGCCTGCTGGCAGGCAATTCTATCTATGCGATGGATCTGATGAACGGCTATACGATTGTGCGCATGGATTTGGACGGACAGAACATGGAGACGGTTGTGGACGAAATGTGTTCTGTCTTTAATGTAAGCGACGACGGAGATTATATTTATTATCAGGTTGACGATGGCAAGCAGGCGCGTCTGGAATGCAAGAATTTAAACAGCGGCGAAGTAACGGTCATTCGGGAAGGAAATTATAACCGGATTCATCTGGTCGGGCAGTATATTTTCTTTTCCAAGTTTGATTTGGACAGCTTTTTTGTAACGACAGTGAATAATTTAAGCCAGGTTTCTGCATTTACCCCGCCGAAGCTGGACGATTAAAGGAAAGAAAGGAAACTACATGATTGATTTACAGGAAACAAGGGAAAAGATTGATAACGTGGACAAAAAGATTGTGGAGCTGTTCCAGGAGAGGATGGAGCTCACAAAGGATGTGGCAGAATATAAAATTGCTGTCGGCAAGCCCGTCTTTGACAAAGAGCGGGAAATCAGCAAGCTTGATACGCTTGGCAGTATGGGAACAAATGAATTTAACAGCCGCGGCATCCGGGAACTGTTTGCGCAGATTATGTCCCTAAGCCGAAAATTTCAATACGGGGTATTGCCCCAGACGGCGAAAATGAAGCAGTTTACCTGCCTTAACAGGCTCCCTGTGACAGAAAAGACAAAGGTGGTTTATTTTGGCGTGCAGGGATCGCATACGCATCAGGCAATGGGGGAATTTTTCGGGGATCGTGTGCAGTCAGGGAATGCTGTGACGTTCCGTGACGTAATGGAGATGGTGCAGGATGGGGAAGCCGATTATGGAATTGTGCCGATTGAAAATTCTTCCACAGGCGGCATTACGGATAATTATGATCTTTTAATGGAGTACGACAATTATATTGTCGGAGAGCATTACTTAAAAATTAACCAGGCACTTTTGGGGCTGCCGGGGGCGAAGATCAAGGACTTAAAAGAAGTGTATTCCCATCCGCAGGGCCTTTTGCAGTGTTCCTCCTTTTTTGACAAGTACCCGTCGATCCGCCAGCAGGAATATGACAGCACGGCGGCGGCCGCGATGAAGGTGGCAAAGGATAAAGACATTACCCATGCGGCGATTGCCGGGGTTAAAGCGGCAGAGTATTACGGGCTGGAGGTATTAGAGCCGGTCGTAAACCGCGAGAGCGGAAATTCCACCCGGTTTATCATTATTTCCAAAAAGCCGATTTACACGGAAAATGCCAATAAGGTAAGCATTTGTTTTGAAATTCCGCATGAAAGCGGCACCTTAGTGGATATCCTGTCCCATTTTAAATTCAATAACCTCAATATGACCAAGATCGAATCCCGGCCGATTTCCGGGCGGAAATGGGAATACCGTTTTGTCGTCGAGTTTGAAGGGAACTTAAATGACGCAGGTGTGAAAAACGCCTTAAACGGCGTCTTTGAGGAAGCGGTCAAAGTAAAAGTGCTGGGAAATTTTGTAACGCAGTAGAGGAAGGAAGATCAGGATGCTCCAAAATAAATTAGGGATTATGGATGCCGCCAGGCTGGCCCGTGAAGAAGAGCGCATAAGCAAAAAGAAAGCGGCAGAGTTATTTGAAAGCGGATATCTGGACAACTTGCCTGCAGGAACGTATCAGGCGCTTGCGGACATTCATAAATTCCTGTTTGGCGATATCTATGATTTTGCGGGGAAGCGGCGCAGCGTCAATTTAGCAAAAGGCAGTTTTCGTTTTGCGCCGGTGATTTATCTTGATGCCGCCCTGGAGAATATTGAAAAAATGCCGCAGGGAACATTTGACGAGATCATAGAGAAATATGTTGAAATGAATGTGGCTCATCCTTTTCGGGAAGGGAACGGGCGCAGTACCCGTATTTGGCTGGATCTCCTTTTAAAAAAAGAGCTTGGGGTTGTAATAGACTGGAGCAGGGTGGATAAAGAAGATTATCTTCTTGCTATGGAACGCAGCCCAATTAAAGATTTTGAGATTAAGCATTTACTGGAACAGGCACTGACAAAGGAGATCAATAACCGTGAGATTTATATGAAAGGAATTGATCACAGCTATTATTATGAAGGATATTTTGTTTTTAAAACGGAAGAACTGTAAGAAATAGCAGAAAAACCGGGGGATTTAAAATACAATCCCCCGGTTTTTTTCTTTTTCGGGCCAGTAGCAGGTATCGGAAGCGGCACAGCAGAAACAGTTACGGGAAAGCTTATCAGCGGCAATCAGAAGGGCGCGCAGATCTGCCGTTTTGCTGCAGGTGTCTATTTCCTCTGTGCTGCGGTGGAATAAGACAGCGTCAAGGACAACGGACTGCTCTTCTTTGGAAAAACCACAGTCGGAAAGCAGCTCCTTCGCCAGCGGAAGCCCCGCCGTTTCGTGGGGAAGCCCCTGCTCATACTGAGGGACACGCCCCAGATCATGGAGGAGTGCGGCAGCATAAATCAGCTCTGTATCAATATCATTTTCCGGTGTTTTCTTCTGATACTGCATAAGGCTTGCAATCCTGGCAACGTCAAGAAGGTGGGAAAGCCCGTGACGGCAGTAAATACGGTCTTTTTCCAGAAATTCCAGGCGCTTTAATGTCTCTGTAAATTTAGGATGGCGGAGCAATTGATTAATACGTTTCATGGAGCATCTCCTCATTTTTTATATTCATACTGATCATAGCTTAGCCTGCATTCTTTTCTTATCCCATAAAACAATAAATTTATGGGCAATGGAAATCAACTTTAATTTAATCAGATACAGCACCAGCTTCTGTTTTTTGGAAAATTTTTCATCTACATGGATTTCCTTAAAAGTTATCCCTTTAAATGCCGAATCATAAATTTCATTTTCACGAACCTGTTTTAAAAGCCTGTACCGCTGTTTATTATTTTCATGATTTTGTTGTACATAAATACGCTGTATCAGGATTTTCCAAAAACCATATACCGTACTTTTATATACTGCTCTTTTATATTCTTCATATACTTTATGCTTTTTTAAAATATTCAGCATTGTTTTTTGAAAATCCATATCTATATTAATAAAATCTGAATAATATCTATGGGAAGCCGATCCAGGCCGAACCGTAACATTATATACCTGTTCTCTGCAGAACAATCCCTTTTTCATAACTATATAACATTGGAGATTAAATAAAAGATCTTCTCCAATTTTTATACCCACAGGAAACTTAACATGATTTTTTAACAAAAAGTCTCTTCGATATGCTTTAGCACATGGGCTTGCCAGTTGTATATGAGCTAATTTTTCGGATATTTTTTCTCCTGTAATTGTACTATTAACAATTGCCTTTTTCAAGCCAAAATCGTCTTTTTTTATTTCTATATCTTTTTCGTTATTACTTTGTTTGTCACCAAAAAATAAAATATCATATTCCAAAGAATAATTTGATATAAAGTCAAAAAAATTTTTCTCTATCTTATCATCTGCATCTACAAATATAATCCAATCCCCCTTTGCATATTTAATTCCTTGATTCCGTGCCGCTGATACCCCCTGATTTTTTTGTGTTAAATATGTAATCTCTTTATGCTTTTCTGAATATTTTTTACAAATTTCATCTGTTCTATCTGTAGAACCATCATTAATTAAAATAATTTCATAATCTTTATAAGTTGAATTACATACAGAATCTAAAGTTTCTTCTATATATTTTTCCACATTGTACGCTGGAATTATCACTGATATTTTCATATATTTCTCACTCTCTCATATGTTTATAATTACAATCCATTTTTTCTACTAATTATTTTTCTTATATAAAACCAATAAGCCATAAACACATCTTTTTCAAATATAAATTGAATAAAAACATGAATCACAAGAATAACTGCCATATAAATACTGCCATAAAAAAATATTTCTACATAACTGTTTAATTGAACAGGTATTCTTTTTATGATAAATATGCAGATAATAAATGATAAAAAAGATAACAGCCAGCGGCGGTACGTTATCCACGGATTACTGTGAAGGATATGTCTGTGCGTATATATAACCATATCGTTAGCTCTGTACAGTAAAGCAGCGATAGTACCGAACAATACCCCGTAAATTCCGAAAAAACAGACGCAGATAATGGATACTGTCAAATTAATTACAGATTCTATCACTGATCTCCACTGCGTTTTTTTAAAATGTCCGGCAAAATCTATCAGATAAACAGACGAACACCTTCCATTGGATAAAAACTGAATCATAACAAATAAAATAGGAAGCCGGGAATCAATATAATTAATATCATTAACCCCGCCGGTATAAAGCTTCATAAAAGGCAGTATCAAAATATACACCAGAGTAAAACAGGAAAACACCAGAATCATATTTCCTACTTCAAACATATCATGATATTTTTTATAAGAAATTCTATCTACCGCATAAGTTTGTCCAAGCTTAAATTTAAAGCCACTGTTAATTTGTCCAATTAAATTATTTACATAGGTAATAATCAAATTGTACATAGAATAAATACTGACAACTTTCAACCCGCAAAAAATACTAAGAATCAGTATATCTGTGTTCGTAAATATCAATGCCGCAATCTGATGGATCAGTACAGAATTCTTCTGATTAACAGCCGCATAATCAGGTTCTTCATTTACATTGAGCCAAGCATATTTTCTTTTAATATAATATAAAATTAAAACGGTCTGCCCCAAATTAATGATAAAACATACTGCCTGTACCATAACAATCGAAAAACCATTACAAAAAAAGACTACTTTTGCAATACTTTGCAGTACATAAACACAGGTATTGACAGAAATAAGGATATAATTCTTCCCTTCTGCTTCTAAATATAATCGGAATTTTGCCTGAAACCAAAAATTAATGACATTTCCCATTCCGATGAAAAAAAATATCAAAAATACAACAGCTCTTGATATCCCGCTTTTCACAATGAAAGGATAAAGAAACGCTACAACCAAAACTACAAAAAAATATATAAATCCTGTTCTTCTATAATAATAATTAGTTGCTGACAAAATCCTGTTTATTCTATACCGATCATTCTCTGCGATCGGTTTATATAAAGCCTGGACCGATGCCGTTCCAACACCAGCTTCCAATAAGGCAGCATACATAAAAATCTGGTTCACTGAATTTAAAAGCCCATTAATTTCAGAACCATATTGCACCAATACAAGCCTTGGGATTAAAATTCCCAATCCGATGATAATGATCTGGCCGCAAAGCCCAAAAACAATATTATATAAGCCCTTCTTCCTATTTTGCATTTTTTTCTTCCTTTTCACTATCAATGAAACCTAATCCGCCTATTAACATACAAAATGGCCCCCAATAACTGTAATATATAGAAATTTCAACCATAGCGTGGACTAATAAGGCAAGAAATGCAATACAAAATTTGCCATTTCCGGCTCTAACAAAACGTCTCATTGTTACAACAGACATAATACACAAAAGAATAAATACTAACAACCCATTTTCTAACAAAACCCTCATATACGCGCTATCTACATAGTCATACGGCCGTCCTTGCTCACCACCCAAATTCACTATCCAGGTAATTTTTTGTCCAAACAATGTAATACCATATTTCAGCCAGCCTCCATGCCCTAAATTCAGCCGTCCTGAAAGCAAAGTATTGATCTTTGCAAGCAAAGCATTATTTTCATTATAAAAAATCTGTGCAAAAACAGCCGTCAGAATAATAATGACTGGAGCTATCGTAAGAAGAACCCGCCAATATTTTTGCATATTTTTTTTATTTGAAAACCAATACATAAAAGGCAAAAAAACTAATATCATCAGAAAACAGGTTCTTGATCCTGTTTTCTGATATACAAGGTAATTAACTGTAAGTGCAATAAATAACTCTGCCAGGGAGCATCTGTTTCTTAAACACATATATACAAGCGTTGAAAATAAAACCACCCCACTGGCTACATTAGGATGGGAAAACCCTAAATTATATCTCCCTACAGCATTATCATCTATTATCGTATTTGCCCATACCATAGTGCCTGTTAATTGATTCGGTATAGTCTTTGTTAAAATTCCCGCTGCGATTGTTATAAAAATAACTATCTGAATCAAAAATGTTACTTTTAACATCTTTTGATATGATATATCCTTCATTCCAATCATAAAACACACGCTAAAAAACAAATCAAAATTAGCATTACAGACACACGAAATAAAAATAAGTAAAATAGTAAAAACTATAACAATAAAATCTCTGTTTTTATATGCTTTTTCTGAAAGAATCTTTAAGGCAACTATAAATACTGATAAAATTTCCAACAGCCCTAGTACATTTGGAATTAAAATAAGATTAAGTATTCCTGTTCTTTTAATCATATTAACTGCAAAATAAAAAATATAAGCTGCAAAAAACAATATTTCTCCACGCGTTAACGTTTTATTCATATTCTCCCTCTTCGCTTTTCTTTTTTACCTGAACAAGTGACCATGTCAAAACATTTCACAGCACCACTGCAATCCCAGCCATTCTTTTCCCTGCTTCCGTAACCAGTTGAATCTCTTTATCGATATCTTTATATTTTGACACTTCCTCTTTTTCTATAAAAAATACATAATCTGACTTTTTTAATTCTTCTGATGAAAATGATGCCTTTGAAATATTTTCTCCTTTCACAAAATGAAGCCCCTGCTTTTTTCCTTCCTCTATTAACAGATTTTCATACAAATCTGCCTCTTCGCAGGCTGAAACAAGATAAATTCTGTCTTCTTTAGAGAATTTAAGCTTCAGTCTTTCAACAATTTCCCGGCATTCTGTATCCAACGTTTTAAAAATATATCCTCTTTTCTGTTTTCTCAAAAACCAAAATGAAATCTTTCTTCTCTTCTTCTCTTCAACAAAATAGCCGTACACATTTAAATTATACATACCCGTCAATTCTTCTCCATTGACAAGTTCTAAAGACCAGCAATATTTTACAATAAAATATCCGCAGATACAACACAGTCCCAATGCAAATCCCAAAACAGTATCAATTACTAAACGCCTTTTGGACAAATCATTCTCTGTCACAGGCATATCAAAATCTTCAGATAAAAATATTTCCCCTCCTTCAATATAATCTTCATGAAACCTTTCTTCCAGATATAAATAAAAATATTTCTGCGCATTTGCTGATAATAAAGCAACTGCATCATCATATTCCTTTTGTAAAGAAACTAAAGCTGTCTCTGCATCACGCTTCTTTTCTTTTAAATCCTCAACAATTTCCTCAGAAGATACTTCACTCAACAATGTAATATCATACTCTATTCCTACGGTTTCCTCTATCTGGTTCTTTTTATTACTTAAATATTTTTCTGCTGATTTTAAAATTTCTTCTGCATTTTCTACGGAAAAAGACATTGCCTTTATTTCAAACAGTCCGTTTTCCAAATCAGCAATTTCAAATATTTCTCTGAAATACTTACTATCCAGCGGTTCTCCAATATCTTCTGCAATCTGTTGGTATAACTCGTCTCCATAAAACAAGCTCTGGTATACAGCCGCAATCTGATGGTTCTTATACTCATCTCCGGCTTCTGCCTGATAAAGAGCGGATGCCTGAGCTGCTGTTAAATTCCCACACTTCATTAGAACAGACTGTTCATTATATTCTTTCTGTTCCTCCAGTTCATCATATAACCCCGCAGCAGCTTGAACAGAAACAAATTCTTCTTCACTGACGCTTATATATTCTGCATTATTCTGAGTTTTATCTATACGGGCATTTTTTACGGCAGCATACCCCGCTCCTGCAATTGTTCCTGCCAGTATTACAGCAAAAACTGCATACCATTTGGTTATCACCTGCCGGAAAAAATACCAGAATAAATGCTGTAAACTAATATATCTCGTTACCTTTCCCATTGCCTTATTTTCCATCATTTCCTCCTTTACATGCTCCCTGTCAATATTCATTTTGCAAACTGTATTCCCGGTTTGCTTTCTTAATTTAAGACTCACTTACAAGTCTTGGTTTAAGATTCAAATCTGCTTTAGCAGGTAACATGATATCACATTTTCTTCTCTTTGAAAACCTTTAATTTTATTTTTTCTCTGTCCCTGCTAATGATAATGTATTCCCTCCATACCCAGCGGAATAATCCTCCATATAAACACTGCATAAAATATAGCCATATGCATTATAATAAGTTAATGCACATAAATCCATTTCGGAACAAGATACCTCTCATCCGTTTCCTTTCCTGCTTATAATTCTATTATACATTCTTTCAATCGCTTTTGCATTATTTTCCTGTGTAAATTTTCCATTCATTATCTTTACTGCTTGCATTTTCATTTTTTTTAACATTTCCGGATTTTTATATAGCTTCTCAATGCAATCTGCCAACTCCAGATAATTGCCTTTATGATATAACATTCCATTTTTTCCGTTATTTATTAATTCCAGCGTTCCACCGGTAGCAGCTCCAATTACCGGCACTCCCGCTTTCATAGATTCCACAGTAACAAGGCCAAACGCTTCCGCAGACGAGCACATCAAAGATACATCCATATTTTTTCTTAATTCATTTATATTATCAACATAGCCAAGCACACAAACGTACTTCTCAACTTTTTGCTTCTTTATAAATTCTTTTAAATTCTCTGTTTCTCCGTTTCCCGCTAAGTACAGTTTACACTCTGTATATCCCCTCCGTACCACTTCTTTCATCGCCAACACAGCCTCTTTTTGTCCTTTCCCCTCTGAAATAGTCCCTGCCAGCAGTAAATTAAAACTTTCTTTCCCATTCCACTCTTTTTTGCTTATATCTTTTTCTTCAATTTCACAAACACCATCATAAATAACCCGTATCCTTGTTATCCCCAGCCTTTGATATTTTCTTCTTACAGATTTAGAAACTGCAATGCAATACGCTGCATATTTTCTTACAATCAGCATAGATATATATCGGGATAAAGAGAATTCGTATGAGAAATCTTCTTCAACAAATTCCCTCAAATGCCAGATATGAGGAACCTTTAGTTTAGCAGAAATAACAGCCCCTGCATAAACCGCTATTGTATTGCTGTGAACAATATCGATATGGTACTTTTTCAGCTCATCTAACACAGGCTTCAGGCTTTTCCTCATAGAAAGATAAAAATGCCACAGGACATATAATCTATTTTTTACAATTCTCATTTTTGATAAGTTTTTTTTAGGATAAACCCACCATTGTACATCACCTATAATAACTGTACATTTCCTTTTTTTTAATTCTTCTGACATACTGCCCTTATTGTATGCCGTTAATACATAAATATTATGCCTCTTCGATAATTCATCAATGATTCCTAACAGCGCACGGCTGGCTCCTCCCAGATCTGCTTCATGGGTTATATACAAAATATTCATAATTTTTCTATCTTCCTATGCCACAGTCAAGTTTTTTTTGCGTCAGATTGCAATTATAATATGGATCATTTTTCTGCTCCGGATATAACTGATATAAAAATTCACACTCTCTATCATTTCCCCGTGCATTATCCCTATGGCAATATAAAACTGCATCATTCCTGATCACATTAAAATAACCATATTTCATTGCATGATAACAAAGCTCCACATCATAATAATATAGAAACTTCTCATTAAATCCTCCCAAAGTTTCAAACAGCTCCCTGCTTACCATCATACATTTTCCGGACACTGCCGCATAATTATATTCCATACGGTTCCTGCTAAAATAATAGGCAGCATGATCACTCATTCCATGAAAAATATGCCTTGGCTTTTCTTTCTGAGTAATAACTCCGGCACTGATGATACGCTCTGCCCTGCCGCTTGTTACAAGCTTTGCACCCACAATACCAGTATGCTTCTGTATTGCCTGTCCAAGCAGCCGTTCCAGCCAAATTCCATTTTTTATCTCTATACTATCTTCTAAAAACAGAAAATAACTGCCCTTTATTTTTCCGCTCTTATATGCAAGATTATAAAGTTCTCCTTTGTTATTTTTCCTGCCATATAAATAGCCTGCATGATATTTCCTGCATATTTTTTTATAAATATTCTTATTTTCCTTATTTTTGCTATTATCAATAATGATAATTTCATATTTTTTGTACTCTGTTTTCAAAACCAGGCTTTTCAAACATTTTATCAAAACTGCCGGACAATCTCCTGATACGATAACAATACTGATAAGTGGATTTCCCTCAACAGCATAAACAATCCTATATTGATACGTATCTTCTATCTTTTCTAAAGATGCTTTTATTCCGCGCCGAGCCATGGCATCCATTTTCGCTTTTTTTGTTGCTTCAAAAACATACGGTTTGGCTTCTGGATCAACAGACGTGGACTCTTTTCGTTCTCTCCAATGATAAAGAATTTTAGGAATATGACCGATTTGATCGGTTTTTTCTGTAAATCTTAAAGCAAAATCATAATCCTGTGAACCCTCATACCCTGCACGTAATAAGCCTGTTTCTTCTGCTATTTTTTTTCTGTAAATAGCAAAATGACAGGTATACATATGAGATAACAGCGTATCCGGCGACCAGTCCGGTTTAAAATGCGGAGTATGGCGAAGCCTGCCATCTTCATCTATTTTATCCTCATCACTATAAATAAAATCATATTTTTTATTTTCATTTAACTTTCTCGTCATCTCATAAACCGCATTTTTTGAAAGAATATCATCACAATCCAAAAAAGCTATATACTCACCTGAAGAAAGCGCTATGGCACTATTGGAAGCATTAGAAATATGCCCGTTTTTTTCCCGATATATGATTTTTACTTTAGGATGATTTTCATATTTTTTCAAAGTAGTTTTTACTTCCTTTTCTGTAGAAGCATCATCAGCAATACAAAGCTCCCAATTATCCATACTTTGATTTAATACAGATTCAATACATTCTTCCAGTATCCTTCCTGCGACATTATACACAGGGACAATAATAGAAATTAAAGGTCTGTAATCAAAGCTTCTTGTGGGCTCTTTTTTCAGTGTTTCTTTCTCCCATAACTGCCATTTCTCAAATTGTTTTTTAAATTCAGGTACTGTTACATATCTATAATTTAAACTATAGTACAAGCCAACAATACCTTTCTTTTTTAATATTTTTACCGCTTTTTTTCCTTTTTTCCAATATTGTTTTATCATTCTTCTTACCCTGCTTTTTCAAATCGACATTACCAGCTTCTTATCCTTTCATATTTATCTGTTGTTAACCACTACCATCTTTTTGCAAAGATACACATATATACAGGCTACCAGTAAATTCATCTTATATTTTATCAAAAAACTTTTTAATATAGATAACTTACTGTTGCTTTTTTTCTTTACAATATATTTATTAACCATATCATCTTTCAAATACTTATCTGCCTTCTGAATTACAGTCCATGTCCTTTGATTTACCTTTAGCTCATTTTCAATATATGTCATAAAAGAGACATTCCAAAAATGTACCAACGCATTTTCCGAATCCATCTTATATTTTTTATAAAGCTTTTTTATTTTAGCCGCTTCTCTTTTTTGGGCAGAAAAATAATTCTCTTTATATTTTTTCGTTACAGAACTTCCTATATCATAATACTTATAAAGATGCTTATTTAAAAAAGCCACCATCTCACAATGATAAAAATATTCAAATAAAAAAGCAGCATCTTCTCCTATTGCCATATCTTCCGGAAACTTTATATTATTTTTCTTTATTATCTCCCCTGACAACAGTTTTCCCCCAATTCCCCGAATCAGCAATCCATAATAATTTTCCTTTTTACTTGGAACATCATATAAAGTTTCCATTAAGTCATTCATTTCTTCTTTTTTAACCACTCCTCCTTTTACCCTGAATTTTTCACACGCATAGCTTCCATTTTTTTTAACATTAATTATATTCCAACAAACCGTATCCGCTCCTGTTTTTTCCCGTAGCTGAATCGCATATAAAAACACATCCTCTACCAGTTCGTCATCAGCGTCAACAAATACTATCCATTTACCACTTGCCTTCTCCATTCCAAAATTCCGTGCATGAGAAACTCCCTTATTTTCTGTATGGTATACAGTAATGATCTCGTGTTCTGCCTCTAACTTCCTGCATATTTCCAAACTATGATCCTGCGAGCCGTCATCAATAATAATAATTTCAAACTCTGCCCCTTTCTGCTTCAGGATAGAATCACAGCATCTTTTTATATATTTTTCTGCATTATAGACGGGGATAATTACCGATATCAATTCACTCATTTTATTCATTCACATACTTCCTGTTAATAATAATACCTTAAAAATCACATTATCAAACCTGTTTTGCCGATAAAGTTTATTGTCTACTGCTAATTTCATTCGATAAATCGGATGACGCTTAGCATACAAAAACTGCTTTATCATCTTCCCATACCTTCCGTCAGGATGATAAATCCGATAAAACTCTATCAACTGGCATGATATTACATTTCTTCCCTTTTGAAAACCTCTAATTTTCTTTTTCAGTTTTTTAAATATATTTTTTTCCACTCCAATGGCATTATTCCCATGCTGGCGGTACCAAATCCTTGGATGCGGATCATAAAGCACCTTTCCAAAACAGGATGCTGCCAGGTAAATCCACCAATCATGCATACTGCAGTGCGGAATTCTCTTTTCTGCTATTATCTTCTGCAAGGCATGGTTGAATATCATAGTACAGCCTGTACAGTGGTTCTCCACCATGGCATTTCCAAAAGAGAAATCCCTCATTCTTTTTTCTGTCCCTTCCTGATATAAAAATCTCAGCTTTTCATCTACTACTGTCAAAGCTGAACAGTACATAAGCGGAATTTCTGCATTTCCCGGCTGGCTTTGATATCTTTCCAGCCATGTTAACGCGCGTGTAACTTTATCCGGCTCCCAGATATCATCCTGATCGGACAGCGCATAGTAATCTGCCTGTTTGCCAGCCATTTTTATCAGTTTAAAAAAGCTTTTTGCCGGGCCGCAGTTTTTTCCCTGCACATAAGTAACGGTCTGATATTTTCCTGTATATTCCTTTAAAATCTCCGGCGTACTGTCTGTCGAGCCATCGTCCCTGATTAAAATTTCTATATTTTTATAATTTTGGTTCAAGATACTGTCAAGCTGTTCCCGAAGGTATTTTTCCCCATTATAAGCAGACATCAGCACCTGAACCTTTGGCTTTGCCTGTTCCACAAGACTCCCCCCCCTTGATCTTTCTTCTATTTCCAGAATAAATACATTATTTTATAACATATTGTATCCATCGGCCTTCTCCTTCGAATCTCTCTGCAGCCAAAAATTTTCATTCTTTTTAAATATCTGCCTTTTTCTATCAACATAACCTCTGCCAGTTTCTTTTTATCTTCCGGCAGTTCAAAAAGCTTCAAAAATTCCGCTATCTGCTCCGGCACATATTGCTGCAATGATTGAAAATTTTCGATTCTTTTTTTTATCAGCTGCCCATAACCGACTGCGCTTCCAACCGTATTTTCTTCATGCTGCCTGTATTTCATATAAGGTTTTCTGTCATAGAGCACTTTTCCAAAACAGGAAGCCGCCATATACAGCCACCAGTCATGCATATACGCTCTTTTCGGTATTTTCTCTGCAATGAACCGATAGAGTGCATGGTTGATGACAATCGTAGCGCCCGTGCAGATATTTTCCACTAACGCATTGCCGAAAGAAGGACGAAACCTCTTTGTGACATTAGAAGAAACTTTTAATAGATTCAAATGATGATCTACAATTTCCATATCCCCTGCATACATAGCAGGAACCGTCTGATATTTTTTAAGCCCTCTTACGGCTCTCCTGAGCTTATTCTCATTCCACACATCATCCTGATCAGAAAAAGCAATGTAATCCATATTATGATCTGCTTTCTGTAACAACCGGAAAAAGCTACGGCACGCCCCGATATTTTCTTCCTGGAAATATGTTATTCCGGGAAATTTATCCGCATATTCTTCTAATATCTTTCCCGTACTGTCTGTCGATCCATCATCACGAATCAGCAAAGAAAAAGAAATCCTCTTTTTGCCAAGCTTTGTTTTCTGGGAAAGAATACTGTCAAGCTGTTCCCTTAAATACTTTTCTCCATTATAAGTAGACATTAAGATCTGTACTTTTATCATAATATCCTTTCTTTCTGCAATTATTGAAATACTTCTTCTTTTCTTACCTCTTTTATTTTCCCATCCTCTACTTTATAAATCATGTCACATTCCCTGATAGTTCCAAGCCTGTGTGCAATAATAATCATGGTCTTTCTGCCGCGGAGATGGTTGATCCCTTCCATAATGGCTGCTTCCGTTTCATTATCCAAAGCAGAAGTCGCCTCGTCAAATACCAAGAGCTCCGGATCATGATAAAGCGCCCTGGCAATCCCAAGCCGCTGTCTCTGTCCTCCGGACAGTCGGACGCCCCGCTCTCCAATCATCGTATCAATGCCTTCCGGCAGTCCTTTTACAAAATCCTCTAACTGCGCTTCCTTAAGCACCTCCCAAATCCGCTTTTCTGTTACCTGTTCTTCCGGAATCCCAAAGGCGATATTTTCCCGAATCGTGTCATCAAGCATGTAAATTGCCTGTGGTATATACCCTATCTTACTAAGCCACGCACTGTAATTTTCCATGACATTGCTGCCATCCGCCAGCACATTTCCTTCCAGCGGCTTTAACAAACCTAACAGAATATCCACAATGGTTGTTTTTCCTGCTCCCGAAGAACCCATAATCCCAACAGCTTTTCCTACCGGGATTTCCATTCCTGCATGGTCAAAAATAAGCTTTTCACTCCCCGGGTAAGAGAATACAATATTTTCCAGCCGAATACAGTTTTCCAATGTTAATGTTTTTTCCAAAACTGCAGGTTCTTCTTTTCGCCGTCCCTTCTTGTCCTCACTTTCAATTTCCCGATAAATATCAATGACGGTAT
The DNA here is from genome assembly GCA_947629585.1 of uncultured Lachnospiraceae bacterium. Taxonomy (GTDB): domain Bacteria; phylum Bacillota; class Clostridia; order Lachnospirales; family Lachnospiraceae; genus MGBC100174. The sequence goes on from CANREH010000012.1 coordinate 34,338, forward strand.
TCAAAGAAGCCTCACAGGAAGCCATGCTGTTTAAATAATTGTTCATTCTGTTAGCCGATGGCATTAAGCGTACCGCAGCCATTGCAAAAGCGGATAACTGCGTTATCATACGGCTGATATCCGCCCCTCCTATCAGCATGACGTCAATAATGGCAAGAATACCGCCAATACTGACTGTCTCAATAATAAGTCTTGGAACCTGACTTAAAACATTTAACTTTCTCTGCACATTGACATTTTCCCAGCCATATTTTTCATATTGTGAAACAAAATACTCCTGTTTATTTGTTACTTTCACCTCTTTGATACCCGACAAAGTCTGAAGCAGCCATTTTGACATATTAGAAGAAGATACCTGTATCTTTCTTCCCGCCTGAAATAAGATGGGTTTCAGGCCCTTTTTATTTAACATCATAGCAATGCCAAGAATCAATGCCATAGACACTGTCATTGTTACATCAACGCACAATAACAACACAATCAAAAACACGGTAACAAAAAATTCCGTAAAAAAACTCAATATATTGGTCAAAAGCAGAAATACATAATTTACATCTGCATTTATAATTCGCATAATAACCGCCGTACTGGAATTTAAAAAATATTCATATGGGCGATCCACAAAAAATTGAAACAGACGGTTCGACATAAAAAATTGATTTTTAAATACAAACCTTGCCTGCACGAACGCAAGACAATACAAAAAAATATTTTTTACCACATAAAGCAGAATCATAAAAGTAATCATTAAGATCATAAACTGATTTATATTTTCCATATGAAAAAATTCATATAAAAACAGCAGCCACCCGGATTGTACGCTTTCCGGTGAAATCACGACATTCATAATTGGAAGAAGCAGTCCTACCGCCAGTGTTTCCAAGCCCGCGCCAACTGCCATCATAACAAACAAAACAACAATCCATGCCGTTTGCCTTTTATTAAACAACTTTAAAATCTTTTTTATATTGTTCATTCCATTTTGCCTTTATTTTTTACTGTTAATAACAAGTTATTTCTGTATGATATATTCCTCCTCAAATAATGTCATCATACTATCATAACCTCCTGAAAACATTATCCCATACACCCTCTATAAATTCCTGCCATCCTTTTCTTTACGGTTTCCAGCGAATACGCCTGCACGGTCCCTCTTGCCGCATCTCCAAAAGCCTTCCTGCGCTCTTTTGATTTTATCAAAAGAGAGATTGCTTTTACATAGCTTTCTGTTCTGCATGGATTTACTAAATACCCATTTTTTTTATGTCCTATGAGATCGCTGCTGCCGCGGATATTGGATGCCACTATCGGCAGCCCTGCCGCCATCGCCTCCATCAAAGCTACCGGAAGCCCTTCCTGCAGCGATGGGAACACAAAAATATCTGCTGCATGGCATATTTCCGGGATATCGGTACGATACCCTGCAAAAATAACCTGACGCTCTATTCCAAGCTCTTTCGCCTGCTGTTTTAACTGTCTTTTCAAAGGTCCTTCACCGCAGATTATATATTTAATTTTCGAATATTTTTTACCGCTGTCTTTGCTTTTCCCAGCATTCAATTCTGCCAATGCCTCCAGGACAGCCTTATGGTTTTTCCTGGCAATCAGTTCTCCGACAGATAACAGCATAATGTCTGTATCCCCTATGCCAAACTCTTTCCGAAGCTGTTTACGCCCTGCTATGGATTCCGCTTTTTTCACGAAACCAGGCTCCATACTATCATCAATCCCATCATCATTTTCCTGAAAGCGCTCCAAATCAATCCCCACTCCCGGCACATAGCGCACCTTCCCGGCAGAAAAATGCTTTGCACGGCGGTAATCTTCCATATTAATAGTAATCAATACATCCGTCACCCGGGCAAGAAGACGCTCTATCGGATAATATACTATCCAGTTAAACAGCGGCGCTCCCTTAAAAAAATGAAACCCATGAGCCGTATAAATCACTTTCGTTCCCCGCCTTCTTGCCGGAACCGCAGCAAGGCGCGCCAAAATGCCGCCCATTGGGGTATGGCAGTGGATAATGTCATACTGCTCTTTCTGAATTAATTTCCGCAGTTCCCAAAATGCCCTGATATTGGCAGGATTCCACGGAGATCTGGCAATCGGAAGAAGATGCTTTTTATCACAGCAGGCAAGCTCTGCATCTTCATTTCCTGCGGCATGAACCTCCCAGCCCTGCTGCTGGAACCATTCCATATATGGTTCATGAAATGCCTTAAAATGACTCATGACCGTTGCGGCAAATAGTACTTTCATAAATACAACCCTTCCTTATTCTGAAACCATACGCACGGCATATGGAGTTTTTCCGGTGCCTGGAAATCTTTTGCGGGATTATCTCCGATATAAATCATTTTTTCATAAGGAATTCCCAGCCGCATCTGCATGATCTGAAATGCAAGGACGGCTGGTTTCCGGAATTTTTTCACATCTCCGTGATTCCCGGCAAGCTCATCTGTCACAATAATCTCATCCACCAATTTTTCTAGTCCCAGCGCCTTTATTTTTTTCCACTGGCCTTCCGGACGCCCGTCTGTAATGATACCGATTTTTTTCCCTTCCCGGCGCCATTTTTCCAAAAGCTCCCGATTTTCTTCTGATAATATAATTTCCGGCGCCTGGCTGCGGTAACACTTAAGGCATGCCTCTTTTTCCCGCTCCCTGCCATGACGTTCTAAAAAGGAATCGACTGCGGGTTTTCCTTCCAGAAAATACTGCCAGAGCTCTTCCGCCGCTTCCGGTATTTCAGGGTAGTTTTCTGCTATTTTTTTATATCCGCTTTTTACATAATCCTTTTCATTATATAAAGTATCGTCCAAATCCAGCAAAACCGCTTTTTTATCCTTACTATATTTATCGGCTTCTGCTAAAGAATCTATAATCGGCAGTTCCTTTTCTTTCCTGATTTCTTCCGTGATGCAAATACACTGGTCAAAACGGGAATAAATATTCCCATTTTTTGCGGCTTTGGGCTGATAAGAAATCTTTTCTCCCAATAAAAGCCTCAGCACCGCTTCCGCGGAATCCGCTCCCGCTGACATCGATAACGGCGCGCCGCCGCCGAACCTCGGATTAATTTCAATGAAATAATCTCTGCCTGTCTCTTTCTGCCGGATTAACTGCAGCGTAATCGGGCCGCAAGGGGAAAAGCCTTCCACCACCCGCAGGCTTTCCTCGATCATCCGATCATCTTCTGCAATCTGTGTTTTCAGGACTTCCCCGCTCCGCACGGCGAGGCGTTCCCTCGGGGTCACATAAACAGGGTTCCCGTCAAAGTCGCAGAGAATATCTACCGTATATTCCCTCCCGTCAATAAACGGCTGGATAATATAATCCGGCACCCGCTCTGACAGAGCTGCCAGCTCTTCCCATGAATCTGCCCGGTAAGCGTGGATGCTGGAGCTTCCATCCTTTGGCTTGATGAATGCCGGAAAACCGCCCTGATAAAGCTCTAAACGATCGACCGGCCTCGGAGAATCCACACCGCAGCCGATATAAAAATCTGCCGTAAAGCGTTTATCACGGCAAATAGCGATCTTATCCTCTGCACTGATAAGCACCCTTGTCCCCAACTGTTCAAATTTCGTCTTTTCTTTTGCCAGAATCAGCAAATCCGTATCAATCGTTGGAATCAGCAAATCGATATTGTCTTTTTCGCAAAGCTTTAACAACTGCGGAATATAATCCGGTTCTTTGATTTTACAGATTTTACGCCGTTCATCACAATAAAACAGGGCAGGGGCGTCATCCGATGCATCCGCTCCATAAATTTTTAATGATACAGCTAACTTTTCTGCAGCATGATGAAATGCCTGCATAAGCTCTACTCTGCGCCCTGCGCTCGTAAAAAGGATTCTAAGTTCTTTTTCCATCTCTATTTCCCCGATCCGGTAAACACTTCCATCGTTGCCGATGTTCCGCTGGAAATCCCTTCCCGCGTCAACACAGTTTTGATGGTCTTAAAAATAATCTCCCAGTCTTTCTTAAAGCTGATGGAATCCACATATTCCACATCATACTCAAATTTCTGTTCCCATGTAATCGCATTCCTTCCATTGACTTGCGCCAAACCGGTAAATCCCGGACGCACCTCATGACGGCGTCTCTGATGTTCATTATATAACGGAAGATACTGCACTAACAGGGGCCTCGGCCCGACAATCGCCATATCCCCCTTTAAAATATTAAATAACTCCGGCAGTTCGTCTAAGGAGGTGGAGCGCAGCAGTTTTCCAAACGGGGTCAGGCGTTTTTCATCCGGCAGAAGATTCCCGTCCGCATCTTTTTCTTCCGTCATGGTACGGAACTTATACATTTTAAAAATCTTCTCATCTTTCCCCGGACGCTCCTGGCAGAAAATCACCGGAGTGCCAAGCTTGGTCCGCACAAGCACTGCCGTCGCTGCCATCACCGGGCTTAATATAAGGATTGCCCCCAGCGACAGGCAGAAATCCTGCGGACGCTTGATATAGTTTTCATAAATATGCTGTGGACTTCGTTTGATTCCTTCCTTTTTCTTTCTCAGCTTTCTTCTATCTGCATGAGCAGAAGCTTTTTTTATATTTAATCTTTGTTTTTTCCTGTTTCGTAAAATACATTCTCTCTTATTCACTATAAATCTCCCTTCTCAAATACTGTCAAACAACAACTATTTAAATTATAAACCTTATTTACATTTCACAATAACTCTTTTATAATAGTACAAACAATAATTATTTAGGAGGTTTTTATGGTTCACGCATATTTAATCACTGCTTACAGCAATTTCAAAGTATTAGCATTATTACTAAAGCTGTTAGACTTTGACAATAACATTATCTTTCTCCACGTAGATAAAAAAGTTCCTTTTGACAAAACCGCATTTCAGGAAGAAACTACATTAACAAAAGCGGTTCTTCACTTTGTTCCCCGTTATGATCTGACATGGGCAGATGTCTCTGAGATCCACTGCGTCCTTGACAGTATGGCCTATGCGCTCCACTATTCATGGGACTATCTCCATTACATCACAGAAGGCGATTTGCCGTTAAAAACACAACAGGAAATCCATGCTTATTTTAAGGAAAACAAGGGGTGGGAATTTATCGACTTTGCGCCGGAAAACTATAAGCTTGCAAATTATAAATGCCAGCTATTTCACCCTTTTTTAAAATTAAAAAGTTACCGCAAAAATAAATTTTTAAAACTGCTGAACCACGGTTTCGCCCACTTCCAGCAATTGCTTGGCGTCCGCAGGAGCAGCCTTGATTTTAAGCATGGTTCCGGTTATTTTTCCATCACCCGTTCTTTTGCGGAATACGCCGTTTCCAAAAAAGAACTTTTATATAAACAATATCATGACACCCTATGCTGTCTGGAAGTTTATTTACAAACATTATGCTATTATTCTCCATACCGCAAAAAAGTAAAATATTTTGAACAGGCCTATCTTGGCAACCTGCGGTATATTGACTGGTCCCGCCGTGACGGAAGCTCCCCTTATACTTTCCAGATCACAGATTATGATGATTTAATTTCCAAAGCAGAAACAACAGAGCTCTGCTTTGCGCGGAAATTTAATCAAAATTCTGACTTTGAAATTGCCAAAAAGCTTTCTGATTATATTTTATCCAAACAAACCAGCAAGATTGAATAATACGTTACAAAAACTTTCTCCAACTGTTCTGCCGCAGGAAGAAAAATCCAGGATATCTTTTCTTGATTTTTCTTCCTCTAAAACTTCAAATCAAAAACATACCTTCCTCACAATCCCGCAGATTCTCTCCATATCTTCTTCCGTATTTTTGGTATCGCTCGGCAGGCAGATTCCGCGGTAAAAAATCTCCCCTGCCGTGCTGTTATCTGCGCCTGTTTCCGGATCAAGAATTGTCAACTGCCGTTTTTCTATCAGATTTCCATTCCGATCGGCGGAAATAAAATCGCAATTCCTGAAAATCGGCTGTAAATGCAGCGGTTTCCAGATATAACGGCTTTCTATATTTTCCGTTTCCAGTGCCTTTATAATATCCGCCGGCTTTATTCTGGCATCCTCCTTTAATAAGGCGCAGCTTAACCAGCAGTTGCTGTTTTCTTTCTCTGTCAGCGGCATCATGGTCAGGACGGAATCCTCCGCTTCTGTAAGTTCCTTTTGATAATACTGATAAATAGCCTGTTTCTGGCTGACACGCTTATCAAGCACGGTCAACTGTCCTCTCCCTATACCGGCAATGATATTGCTCATGCGGTAATTGTAACCCACTTCCTCATGCTGGTAATATGGATATGGCTCCCTTGACTGCGTAGACCAGAAACGCACTTTATCCAATCTTTTCTTTGTCTCTTCCGAAGCCATGTTACAGACAAGCATACCGCCCCCGGAAGTCGTGATGATTTTATTTCCGTTAAAAGAAAAAATGCCAAAATCGCCAAAGGTTCCGGTATACTTTGGTTTTCCGCCTGTTACATCCCCCGTATAAACCGTCCCGAGGCTTTCTGCGGCATCCTCAATGACAGGAACCCGGTATTTCCTGCAAATCGGGAGAATCCTGTCCAAATCGGCAGCTTTTCCGTACAGATGAACTACCATGACTGCCTTCGGAAGCCTTCCCAGTTTTTGGTACTTTTCCAGTGCAAGCTCCAATGCAGCGGGATTCATGTTCCATGTTTCAAAATCACTGTCAATGAAAACCGGCTCTGCCCCTTCATAAAGAATCGGATTTGCCGTCGCACTGAACGTCAGCGTCGGGCAGAATACCAAATCGCCCCTGCCGATCCCCAAAGATCTGACAGCCATATGGATTGCAGCCGTCCCGGAGCTTAAAGCGGCCGCATCTTCCGCGCCTACTTTTTTTGCCAGTTCCTGCTCAAATCGCGTCACATTCTCCCCCAGCGGGGCAATAAAATTTTTCTGGAAAGCATCCTCAATATAATACTTTTCCATATGGGTATCGCTCATATGCGGCGACGATAAAAAAATACGCTTCCTGATAGGTTCCATCTTTTTTCCTCTTTTCTTTATAAAACATAAATCCCGTCCGCAACCCTTACCATTCAGCCATAAAAGCTGCCATTTAGCTTTCCTGGATCAATGGTAAGATGACAAAAATCCAGATGACAGAGATACCTGCCATCTGGAAAGGACTCTTCTTTCTGTCCGGCCAAACAACGATTATAAGCTGTTCAGCATATCTTTTACAATGGTTCCAAGCTCTTCTGATTTCTTTTCTGCATCCTCCAGAGAGGTTCCTACCACGCCATAGTAAAGCTTGATCTTCGGCTCTGTACCGGACGGACGGACGCATAGCCATACATTATCTGTCATATCGAAGTAAAGGACGTTGGATTTTGGAAGCCCGGTCGGTTTTTCCGCGCCGGTTGCCAGATCCTTCACAATGTCCTTCTGGTAATCCCTGGTGGAAACAACCTTGTAGCTGCCAAAGCTCTCCGGCATCTTCTCACGCAATGTATCCATAATCCTCTTAATCTCTGCCAGGCCTTCCATGCCTTTCTTTTCAATGGAAACGACATTATCCTTATAGTAACCGTATCTTTCATACATATCGATCATGGCATCCCATAAGGTCTTGCCCTGGGTCTTGTAGTATGCGGCAGCTTCGCAGAGAGCCATCGTTGCCACAATCGCATCCTTATCTCTTGCATGGGTTCCAATCAGGCAGCCGTAGCTTTCCTCAAACCCAAATAAATATGTACCGGTTCCTTTGGTTTCAAATCCAAGAATCTGCTGTCCGATAAACTTAAATCCTGTCAGGACTTCAATCAGGTTAACGCCATAGTATTTTGCAATCGCATCTGCCATATTGGAAGTAACGATCGTCTTAATCAATGCGCCGTCTGCAGGAAGCCCGCCGTCTCTTTCTTTTCTCTGGCTGATCTCATAGTCAGCAAGCAGGCAGCCGGACATATTTCCGGTAAGGCAGATATATTCGCCGGACTTTGTATCCTTCACATAAACGCCAAGACGGTCTGCATCCGGGTCTGTCGCAAGCACCAGATCGGCATTTTTCTCCTTTGCAAGATCCAGAGCCAGCTTGAAGGCCTCTTTTGCTTCCGGATTCGGATAGCTTACGGTCGGAAATTCACCGTCAGGAAGCTCCTGCTGCGGAACCACATAGACATTTTCAAAGCCGATTTCCTTTAAGACACGCCTTGCCGGAATATTGCCCGTGCCATGAAGCGGCGTATAAACAATGGTAAGATCCTTGCCGACTTCTTTAATGCTGTCCCAGTGGATCACCTGCTTTTTGAGTTCTTCCATATAAGAATCATCAATAGCAGCGCCAATGACTTCATACAGGCCTTTTTCCTCTGCCTCTTTCTTGTCCATCGTCTTGCAGACAGCAAAATCCGTGATGGCCTTTACCTCTGCCATGATGCCTCCGTCATGCGGCGGCGTAATCTGCGCGCCGTCTTCCCAGTATACCTTATAACCATTGTATTCCGGCGGGTTATGGCTTGCCGTAATATTAATGCCTGCGATGCAGGACAGCTTGCGGACTGCATAAGAAAGCTCCGGCGTCGGGCGCAGAGACTCAAATACATATGCCTTAATCCCATTTGCCGCAAGGCAGAGAGCTGCCACATCTGCAAATTCCGGAGACATACGGCGGCTGTCGAAAGCAATTGCCACGCCTTTTCCTGCCTGTCCCTGTTTATTGATATAGTTTGCCAGACCCTGAGTAGCTTTACGGACTGTGTAAACGTTCATACGGTTGATGCCTGCACCGATAATCCCCCTTAAACCGGCTGTTCCAAATTCAAGCTCCGTATAAAAACGCTCCTTGATCTCGTTTTCGTCATCCTTAATAGACTCCAGTTCTTTTTTGGTAGCCTCATCAAAATAAGGATTTGACAGCCACTCCTCATACATCTTCTTGTAATCCATAATACCTTAATCCTCCTTAAATCTTATATTTATATAACAGAAAACCCCAAATATCGGTTCTGCCATATTCAAGACCCACGCGGGAACAACTCCCATCTAAATCTTTACTCTTCCACCAAATCCGGGAAGCTTAAGTAATTATTTTCCCCGTCATCTTCAATCGTCATGGTATAGCTTGCAGTTTTATAACCGTTTTTCGATAAAGCGACCGTAAATGTCCCTATGATTTTGTCAAAGCTTACCGGGGATTTCCCGACATATTCATCATTGACATAAACTTTAACATCTGCCGGGGAATTTACCGTAATGGTATGCTTCTTATCAACCTCCGTCGTTCCGGTATCCGCCGCGCTAATCGTAGTATCTTCCTCGGAAGCTTTTTTTTCATCAGAGTCTGTTTTTGTCTTGGAAGAATCCTTTTTCTCTTTATTTTCTTCTTTTTCCTCGTCAGAATCATCGGAAGAATCATCCTGCGGTTCTTCCTCTTCACCGTCATCATCCGGCTTTGTCTGTTCCTCCTCCTGATCCTCCTCATCATCTTCAGGAGCTTCTTCTTCCGGATCTTCTTCTCCATCATCATTTTCAGGATCATCGTTCTCAGGGCTGTCATCCGAATCTTCTTCTGTCAGATCCTGCGCATTTTCTTCTGCTTCGTCCGCAGAAGCAACCACTTCCGCCTCAGCTTCTTCTCCTGCCAGGCTGATTTTCACCACCTGATAAGCCCGCTTTACATCCAGAGTCCCAACATAAGGGCTGTACCCATCCTGGAATACCTGGATAATATTTTTCCCATAGCTTAATTCCACGGCTTCGGCATATACGGTCGGCACGCCGTTGATATTTAGCTGCGCCCCTTCCGGCTCAATCACAAAGGATACCCTTCCTGTCTTTTCCGTTTCCGTCTGGTAAGCGCCCAAATCAACGGTCTGCTCCACTCCACGCTCCACGGTAATCTCTTTTTCCGCTTTCAGGCCCGCATGTTCCATGACCATGCGGTAATCCCCTTCCGGCACTGTTAACAGCATGTCCTCCGTCACATTCCGGATAATGCCATAGCCGATTTCCACCATGCCGCCGACAAACTGGTCATAATGCCGAAACCGCACATAGCCATGCCCTTTTGTCACCGTAATGCTGTAAATCCTCCTGCCAATCCCCTGAATGCTCAAGGTATCTTTATCGCTGATAGCCAGCAGATCAATCAGCTCCGAATCCTGCACTACCAGCAGGGAAACCGGAGAATACTGATAATTATCATCTGAAATTCTTAAAATTTCTTTTTCCCTCTGGATCGTAAACTTCCTGACATCCTCATATTTCCACGCGTTAGAACAATTCTGTATTTTTACAATCTCATTATTCTCAGACCAGAAATATGCCTCTACAATGTCTCCCAGAGCAAGATGGCCTATTGCCTTAATGTCTCCATATTTATTATATACGTCTGTCATTTCCGTATAATTTAATACGGTCTCTTCCGCTGTCATAAGATCCTGCACTAAAACCGTACTTTTATCCATATCGATATCTTTAATAACGCCTGTTATATTCCTGTCATACTGCTTCTCCGGAGTGGCAACGCTGGACGCCGCCACCGTCCTTTTTTCCGTCTTTTTTGCAGTCTCTGTGCCGCACCCGCAAAGCAGGCTGAAACAGAAAAGACAGACGGCAAGTACCTTTATATAAGAAAAGAAATCATATTTCATCCAAACTGCTCCTCTCTTCCACTTATCTTACCACAAAATAATCCGTTTGAGAAGTAGATCCGGAGAAATTTTCATAACAGCCGTAACAATTCGGCTGCTGAAGGAACGCCAGAAAATGAGCAATCCGCTCCGGCAATAGATTTCCTGCAAAAATCTATCACAGAGCGTAAATGGCGCAAGCTGAACTGTTACGGGCAAAACACCGGGAGATCTATCCTTATCCCCGGTAACTGCGGAAAAACTGGAGCGTTTCTTTTCGTTTTTTCTGCTGCCTTGCAAGCTCTTCCAGTTTTGCAATATCAATCCGGTTAATCCAGGATTTCCGGCTATTATAGTAGTGGTTGGAAACCTTCCAGAATTTTTCCGGATATAACAAAAGGATATAAAGCAGCTTATGCTCCTCGTCCGTCAATGTCCTCTGTTTTTCATACTCTTTCAATACGTCTACTGCAAGCTCTTTATCCCAGCGGTTTTTTTCTAACAGCTTGCGCATCATCTGATAAAGATCAAATACGGGCGTCCCGACCCCGGCTTCTTCAAAACAGACGGCCGCTATCCCCTCCTGGGTATCCAACAGATTATGATAATTATAATTCCCGTGGCAGAATAAACGGCGCTTAGCGGCTTCTGCAAATAACTCCCTGCAGTTTTCCTGTTCAAATAAACAGTATGCGCTTCCCGCCGCCTCCATATATTCCTCTTCCATAGATAAAAACAGGATTTCAAATTCATTTTTCTGTTTTTTATTTAAAATATAGCGGCGGATTCTTTTCAATTCCCTGTTATGCTTCTGCCAGTCCGCCGTCAAAGACATGGACGGGTGGAACACAATCAGTTCTTCCGGAATTGCAAGATTTTCCATCGCATTATGTAAATTTCCAAGCGCCGCCGCCGCGCGTTTTAAAAATTCCGCATTCCGGAAATTGCCCTCCTCCCCCGCAAACCAGCGGCGGATCACATAGACGTCCTTCCCCTCCGGGAACGGGAGCTGCCACCATTCCGGTTCCGCAGACACTATGCCATCCTGCCCGGGCGGCTGCGCCTCCTGAGCCTTATCTTCCTCTGCCTGCCTTACTTTCCCGATTTTCCCGTACTTTTTCGCAGCCAGGGCATACGGCATTCCCTCTTTGGTATTCAAAATACTGTCCAGCAAATGATAACCATTGTTTTCAAGTCCCGATGTCAGCGCATTTTCCAGGGCAAGCTGGCGCGGTTTGCCCGTAAACTGCCTGAGCTGAAAAAGCCCCTGGTCCGTCTCTAAAAGCTTCGCTCCCCTGGCCCACAGGATACGCCTTACTTTTAAATCATACTGTTCCAGAACATCTTCCCATTTCTCTTCCAAAATGATTCCCCCTGCCCGAAATACTCTGCCATATCATATGAGGCAATGGGCAAAATCATTCCTTTTCCCTGTAAAGTTTCCCTGCCAAATCCAGCAAACACTCCTTATCATTATCCTCCGGCACTTCCAGGACATGCTCCAAAAGCGCATGAAGCATTTCTCCCAGTTCCTTTCCCTGCCGATACCCGGCATGGATCAAATCATTTCCCGAAACGGCAAGCATTTTCATGCTGGTACACTCCCGGTCCGCCTGGATCTGGTGAAACAGCTCCCGAGAATTCTCCAGGACAGCAAGCTTTTCTTCCCTGTACTGTTCACTTTGCGCCAGGACATCACACCGCTGGATCAAAAACAATTCCTCCATCAGATCTTCCCCGATCTTATGAACCGCACGCCGCATCCCCGCTTTCTTTTCCGAATAACGGTAATCATGCCAGGAAATAAGGCGGCATACCCTGTCTACTGTCTCATTATCAAATTTTAAACGGCGCAGGATGCCTCTTGCCATTTCCGCCCCTTTTTCCGGATGCCCCTTAAAGTGGTCAATCCCGTCTGCATCCGTCGTTTTCACCTCCGGCTTTGCCACATCATGAAACAACGCCGCAAGACATACAATCGAAAACTGTTTTTCCTCTTTCACGGCAGGATCGCTTTGAAACTTATGCATCTGTTTTAAAACTTCCATGCTGTGCATTCCCACAGAATAGCAATGATGGGGATTTTTCTGCCCTGTCTGCATCATCCGGTCAAATTCCGGCAGAATTACTCTGGTAATCCCATGCTCATATGCTGTCAGCAAAAGTTCCGGATGCGGGCTTACCAAAAGCTTTATAAATTCCACCCGGATGCGCTCCGCGCTGATATTTTTCAGGGAAGGCGCCAGCGCCTCCGCCGCAGATAACGTATTTTTTTCAATCGTAAACCCAAGCTGCGCAGCAAAGCGGAAGGCGCGCAGAATCCTCAGCGCATCCTCGGAAAAACGCTCCATCGGATCGCCTACACAGCGCAGAATTTTATGCTCCAAATCTTCCTGCCCGTGAAAAATGTCCACCAGGCCGCTTCTGTGGTTATATGCCATCGCATTAATCGTAAAGTCCCTGCGCTTTAAATCTTCGCGAAGCTCCCCCGTAAAGGTCACTTCCTTCGGATGCCTGCTGTCTTCATATTCCCCGTCAATGCGGTAAGTCGTAACTTCATATCCGCAGTGATCCATCATCACAGTAACCGTTCCATGCTTAATCCCGGTATCCACCGTCCTGTGGAATAACGCTTTGACCTGTTCCGGACAGGCATTGCTTGTAATGTCCCAGTCCTCCGGCTCCCTGCCCAAAAGCGTGTCCCTGACACAGCCGCCGACAACAAAAGCTTCAAAGCCGTGCTCTTCCAAAGTATGAATAATGATTTCCGTATGTTCCGGTATCCTCAACTCCCTGCCCTGCCTTTCCAATTTTATTCTACAACCGCGGCCCGTTTTACCAGCTCATAAATCTCCTGATACGGCTTTTTCTCCCTCCGGCTGATTTTGGCCACGCTTTCATACTCCGGATAACACCACGTTTTCCCGCCACGGGAACACAGCTTCACCTTTGCCTCCCCATAAACGGTTTCCACGCTTTTTATCTCCCGCTCCAACACTGTCCTTTCCATCTTCTGCCTGCGGATGCCGATGGTTGTCGTTTCTGAGAAAATAATGGTTTCTAACTCTTCTATCTGCTCTTCCCGGCAGATAACATTTAACTGCCATCCCGGACGGTTTTTCTTCATGTAGACAGGAATATAATGAACATCTCTCGCTCCTGCCTCAAAAAGACGCTCCATGACATACCCCAGAGCCTCCCCCGTGCAGTCGTCCAGGTTACACTCTAATTGATAAATAAAATCCGCATTTTCTCTTTCTTCTAACAGCATAGCACGGAGCATACTGGGAAGCTCATATTCCCGCTTTCCCGCACCGATGCCGATCTTTTGGATTTTAAAAGACTCCGGCAATTTCTCCCCTGTCATAATTGCCGCAAGAATCGCCGCGCCTGTCGGCGTGACAAACTCCCCTTCCATTTCCATGAAGGACACAGGAAGATGGTACGCTTCCATGATATTTGCCGTTGCCGGAACCGGAATCGGCAAAATCCCATGCTGGCAGCGGACAGTTCCCCTGCCTTCCCTTACCTGCGGCACAAGCACCCTGTCAATGCCAAGATTATCCAGGCAGACAGAAACTGCCGCAATATCCACAATCGAGTCCACCGCCCCTACCTCATGAAAATGCACCTGCTCCACAGGAACATCATGCGCCTTTGCCTCCGCTTCTGCAAGAATCTTAAAAATCTTCACAGCCAATGCCCTTGCCGCTTCCGTCATATCACAACCCTTTAAAATATCCAGAATCTCCGGCAGCCCCCTGTGCGCATGATGGTGGTGGTGATGTCCATGCTCTTCTTCCTGTTCATGATCATGGTGATGTCCGTGTAAATACTCCATGTCATGATCATGGTTTTCATGCTCTCCGTCCAATTTTACAGTGAAATCACAGCAGTCAATCCCTGCTTTTTTAACTCTCCCAATCTCAATCATAAACCCTGTCAACGGCAGGCTGTGAAGCGCTTTTAACAACACCTGCCTGTCCGCGCCCAGATCAAGCAGCGCTGCCACTGTCATATCCCCGCTGATCCCGGCGTTACATTCCAGATACAATGTCTTTCCCATATCGTTTCGTACATACAAAAGACGGTTATCCTGCCGCCTTTTACTTCCCCTTTCCTGAAAATTTATGTAACAGTTCAGCCATGCGGCAAAAATAGGAAAATTGAACCGTCGAGTTTACTCGTAAGGATCAATTTTCACTATTTTTGACATATGGCGCAGCCATAAAAGCGAGATTTTAGCCGCTTTAGCGGCGAAACAGGCTGCGGAGCAGCCAAATCGAGCTAATGGCTGAACTGTTACAAATTTATTGCATATATCAAAAAAACTCTTAGAAATAATTATACCTTCTGTTTTTTCGTAATGCAAGCAATATCCTTCTGAAAGAGTAAAATATTGTAACAATTCAGCCAAATCGAGCTGATGGCTGAACTGTTACTATTTTTCTGCCAATTTTCGCAAAAACAGTTGAATTTTTTTTAATAATTGATTATAATGGAATCAACAGGACAAAACAGTTGATAAATGGAGGCTGCGGCATGGAAAATAACACTTCAAAAGATACAGATGTACTTTTTCCAGCATCTGGAAAGAATTCCTCTGACGGAAAAATAATCAACAGGGAATACCAGGATTCCGTTTTCAGGGATTTATTTAAAGACAAATCCAATTTTTTACAGTTATATAAAACAATCCACCCGGAAGACACTGCGGTTTCCGAAGCGGATTTGGAGCAAATCACCATAGAGAACGTGCTGGCATTTGGGCTGTACAATGACATCGCTTATCTGGCAGGGAACACTTTAATGCTGTTCTTCGAGCATCAGTCAACGATTGACAACAATATCCCTCTGTATAATGTACCCTATAAGGTAGACACGGCAAGAAAAAGGGATTACTTGAAATGTTGATTACCGCTAGGGGAAACAA
>CANREH010000013.1 GCA_947629585.1 uncultured Lachnospiraceae bacterium
TGTAACTATCAACAACTTGCCGTCTGCGATGTTTCATTCATGGTGGTGCCTAACATCGTGAGGCATGGAGGTTTGTTTGTTATCATAATATAAAGAAAGGATTTTGGCAAGGGCGCAGTTGATGTTTCTGCTTTGTAAAAGAAAGGCTTCCCCATCCGGTTCGCCGCAGATATCCGCACCGATCAGGGAATGGCTCCGGGTAAGCAGGTGGCAGGCAGTTTCTAATTCTGAAAATGGCATACTGCCCTGATCCCAGTCCGTGTTTAATTCTTTTTCGGAAAGGACATCTTTATCAATAGAAAGATAGACGGGATAGTGCAGGCAGTTGGAAAAAAGTTCCGGGTAATCTATTGCAGCATATTCTTTTATGATCGTGACGGGAATTTCTCCCTGTTTGGAAAGAAAGCGGCAGGAAAGGCGCTGGCTGGTTTCCTGGATATCAGAGAAGGACAGTTCGGTCAGTGTCGTTTCTTTGGCTGCGGACAGGGATTCTTCTCCTGCCCCGATAATTAGCGCCTCTTTTAAAAAAGGAAGGGTATGCACAGCTTCCCAGACCCAGCTTCCGCAGGATAAAAGCCCCCCGAAGGCAGGCGGCTGCATATCGGTATGGTGATCGAAGACAAGGAGGGAAAACGGTGCGGAAATCTTTTCCAGAAAGAGCAGGCTTACATAGTGGTAATTGCCGGAGCCGATAAAATGGATTCCATTGGCCAAAACATCAGAAAGGGACAGGGAAATCTGCTGCCTGGAAGCTTCGTCACAATAGCCGCAGACGCCGTCCAGGGAAGTAAAGTCGAATTCCTCTGCATGGGGGAAGGCATCCAAAAGAGCCTGCCTGCGGTAAGAGGAGGTGAAGGAAAGGATAGTAATCATAAAATGCTCCTTTATGAAAAACAGTATTTACTTAAAAATTAATATATGGATATTAATAAAATTAATCCAACATCATCGAAAAAGGTATAAATTAATTCCTATAAACTTTAAAAATGAAAATTATTTATAATATGAAAGTACAATTAAGGAAAAAATTGTTAAAATAATGCTATTTTTACTTAAATATTGAAGTTGACTTGTCGAAAAATAAGTGGTATATTATACTCATCAAAACAAGCAAGGCTTCTGATACGGAAGTTAAATGAATTACCGACGAAGAGCTTGTTTTGAAAGAGAATTACTTAATATTTACAGTCGGTAAATTTTATATTGCTAACTCCCTCTCATTTGTTTAGCCGCCAGGTCTCCCCTCCCCTTATTACCTGGCGGCGCTTTTATGTCCTGTCCTGAAGGAATTGCTTTAATTCCGGCAGGGCTTTTTTTGCGTCGCGGTATCCGAGACGGTACATGGCGCGGATGCGCTCCGGGTTTTTTTCAAGGCGGCTGACCTTAAGTGTCTGGGAAGGCTGGAGAATAAAAGCCTTTCCCTGCGCTTTTTGCTGCTTTGCCAGCTCCAGAGCATGGTTATAGCGGATATGCCGGGTCCGGTATGCTTCCACAAAATTAGGATAGTTTCTGTAAGTCCCGGCAACGGCGGACAGCATACGGGAAGGCGTCTTCTGATAGTTTTTCGGACGTGTCAGGATGACAATATTTTTACGGTATCCCCGGCGGAGGCTCGCTGCCAGCGGGATGCTGTCACAGATGCCGCCGTCTAAATAAGGGCTTCCGTTGACGGTGACAATACGGGAAAGCAGAGGAAGGGATGCAGAGGCGCGTACATAGCCCAGATCCCTGTGAAGATCTTTTAAAAGCTTATATTCCGGCTGCCCCGTGATCAGGTTGCTGACGACGGCATAACAGGCAGTACGGCTGTTTTGAAAGGCTTCATAATCATAAGGAAGAAGCTTGTTGGGGAGGACATTGTAGCAGAAATCCACGCCAAAAATGTCCCCGGTGGTGATCAGGGAACGAAAACTTAAATACCGTTTATCTTTTAAGTATTTTGTATTGACGTTAAGGCTCCTTCCCTTTTGTCCGGAAATATAGTTGATGCCGTTGACAATGCCGGCAGAGACGCCGAACAGGGCGTCTGTCTTGATATGTTCTTCTAAAAAGCAGTCCAATACGCCCGCAGTATAAATACCGCGGACGCCGCCGCCTTCCAGAACAAGGGCTGTATGGATATTCATGTGCTGTTCCTTTCTGTTGTTTTTTATCTGCGTTTATAGCTGTGAAAGGTGTTTTACCGCTGATTTTTTAAGGATGGCTTCTCCGTGTTCTTTAATGGAAGAAAGCGTAACAGGGCTGATGGAATAAAGGGTACCGTATTCATTGGCGACGTCCGTTAAATTGCGGAATTTTTTCCGTTTTTCACAGAGGCACAGATAGTAGCAGCCGGAAACGGGATCTTTGTATAGAGAGCTTCCCTTGCAGTAATCGCTTGCAAGCCTTTTACAGAGCTTTGCGACAGCGTCTAAGGTAGGAAAGCGGTAGATGGCGACCAGGTGCTTTCTGTTGAGGATTTCCGGAATGGCTTCTGGAGCGGGGGCGGGCTGGTCCGTCTGGCAGAGCCGTTCTAAGGAATCGCGGAAAGCTTCCGGGACAGACGGTTCCTGGATAAGGTTCTTATTTTCCTCCGGCTCAGAAATCAGAAGGTCGATGCGTTCTCCCGGAAGGCGCATGACATGGACAGAAAGCTGCTGGCTGGCAAGCCGTACATCCAGCTCCAGACATGCCTGTACAATAATTTCGTTTAAAAATTCCCTTGCGTTTTCTGTGCCTAAGAGCATATCCTCCAGACGAATATTCTGCTCTTTTAATTCATCAAAATTCATAATGCAGCGGATTGCTTTTTCATTAATTTTCCAAAATTCCATATGTACACTACACCTCGATATTTTATCTTTATTAGAGTATAGATCTAACAGGGGGAATTGGCAAGCAGTGATTTAGTAGTAAATATGTCAAAAAGTAGAATAGGAGCGTAACAGTTCGTAAAAGCGGTAGAAAAAAAAGAAAAAGTCTGTTATAATATATTACCAGGATGAAAAGTAAGGACAGAGGGAAGGATAATTTTTAAAATGAAAATTGTAATTGTTGGATGCGGCAAGGTCGGGCAGACCCTTGCAGAGCAGCTAAATAAGGAAGGCAATGATATTACGGTCATTGACAGAGACCGGAGCGTTGTGGAAGAACTGGCAGGGCGGTGTGACCTGATGTATGTGGCCGGGGACGGCATCAGCCACAATGTACAGATGGAAGCAGGCGTGGAATCGGCAGATTTGTTTATTGCCGTAACGGATTCCGACGAGAGGAATCTATTGTGCTGCCTGATTGCGAAAAAGGCGGGCAACTGCCAGACGATTGCCAGGGTGCGCGATCCGGAATATATGAAGGAAGCAAGGTTTATTAAGGAAGAGCTGGGACTTGCCATGGTGATTAATCCGGAATATGCGGCGGCGGCGGAGATTTCGAGGGTGTTCCGTTTCCCTTCGGCGATTAAGATTGAATCGTTTGCCAAAGGGAGAATGGAGCTTTTGAAGTTCCGCATCCATGACGGCTCTATTTTGAAGGATATGCGGGTCATGGATATGAACCGTCAGTTAAAAACGGACGTCCTTGTCTGCGTGGCAGAGCGCGGGGAAGATGTTTTTATTCCGGCCGGTGATTTTATCCTGCGGGAGAGGGACGTGATTTCCATTGTGGCGACACCGAAAAATGCCAGCAATTTCTTTAAAAAGATTGGCATCGAGACACATCAGATTAAGGACGCCATGCTGGTCGGCGGCGGTGGGATTGCGTATTACCTGGCGAATATCTTAACGACTATGGGAATCCGGGTCAAGATTTTGGAAAAACAGCGGAAGCGCTGCGAGGAGTTAAGCGAGGTTCTGCCGAAGGCAACCATACTCCACGCGGACGCGACCGATCAGGCGGTGCTTTTAGAGGAAGGGATGGAGCAGGCGGAAGGGTTTGCCGCCCTGACGGATATGGATGAGGAAAATATCCTGCTGTCCTTGTTTGCCAAGAACCGCTCAAAGGCGAAAGTTGTGACAAAGATCAATAAAATCGCCTTTGACGAGGTTATCAACAGCATGGATCTGGATACGATTGTCTATCCGAAAAATATTACGGCAGAATATATTATCTGGTTTGTGCGGGCAATGAAAAATTCGCTCAACAGCAATGTGGAATGCGTCTACCGGATTATTGAGGACAAGGCTGAGGCGTTAGAGTTTATGATCCGGGAAAATTCCCCGGTGGCAGGGCATACCCTGCTGGAACTGAAATTAAAGAAAAATGTCCTTGTGGCAGGCATTATGCGCAAAGGAATCCCGATTATCCCAAAGGGAAATGATGAGATGAAGGTCGGGGATGCGGTGATTATTGTCACTACGCACCTGGGGCTTACGGATCTGGAAGATATCCTTGCATAGAAAGAGAAGAGTGGAACTATGAATTACGCAATGATTTTTTATGTACTGGGCTGGATTTTAAATTTTAATGCACTGTTTTTAATCCTGCCTCTGATAACGGCGTTTATTTACCGGGAGGATGCCTGGATTTCCTTTGTTGTTTCTATGATCTTAAGTCTGGCAGCAGGGCTTTTGATTGTCCGCAGAAAGCCAAAAAAAACGGCATTGTATGCCAAAGAGGGATTTATCATCGTGGCAGTCAGTTGGATTGTATTAAGTATTTTCTGGTCGATTCCTTATATGCTGACCGGATCGATCCCGTCCTTTATCGACGCCCTGTTTGAAAGCGTGTCCGGGCTTACAACTACCGGGGCAAGCATTTTAACGGAAGTAGAGTCCTTGCCCAAATCGGTGCTGCTGTGGAGAAGCTTCAGCAACTGGATCGGCGGCATGGGCGTGCTGGTGTTTATGATTGCGATCCTGCCGCTTTCCGGCGGCAGCAACATGTATATGATGAAGGCGGAAAGCCCGGGACCGTCTGTCGGAAAGCTGGTTCCCCATGTCAAGACGACGGCAAAGATTTTATACAGCATTTATATTGCCATTACCTTAGCCGGCATTTTCTTCCTTATCCTGGGCGGAATGAATGTCTTTGAGGCGTTCAATGCGGCGTTTGCCACAGCCGGGACGGGCGGTTTTGGGATTAAAAATGACAGCTTCGGCAGTTATTCCGTTTATATCCAGATCGTGATTACTGTTTTTATGATTTTATTTGGCGTGAATTTTAATGTCTATTATCTCATGCTTAAGAGGCGGTGGAAGGAAATCCTCCATACGTCGGAATGGATATTCTATTTACTGATTATTTTTGCCGCTGCCGGAATGATTTTTTTTGATATCCGGGGAATGTTCCAGAGCGCAGGAGATGCATTAAATAAGGCATTTTTCCAGGTAGGGACAATCATTACCACAACGGGGTTTGCGACGACGGATTTTAATCAGTGGCCGGAATTATCAAGGACCATCCTGGTATTTTTAATGTTTATCGGCGCCTGTGCCGGAAGCACCGGAGGCGGAATTAAAGTCTCCCGCCTGGTGATCTGGGTAAAGACGATTATCAAAGAGCTGGATGTCATTGTCCATGTGCGGAATGTAAAAAAAGTAAAAGTAGACGGAAAGGCTGTGGAGCATGAGGTGATACGGTCGGTCAATGTCTATTTCGCGGCTTATCTTATGGTCTTTTCTGTGTCATTGTTTGCAATTACGTTTGACGAGCTGGATCTGGTGACAAATTTTACGGCGGTTGCCGCGACGTTAAATAATATCGGCCCGGGACTTGGGCTTGTGGGGCCTGCCGGGAACTTCAGCGTATTCTCCGGGTTTTCCAAGCTGGTGTTAATCTTCGATATGCTTGCCGGAAGGCTGGAATTATTCCCGCTGCTGATATTGTTTGCGCCGAGTACATGGAAAAAATAAAAGTTGTGCAGAGTTTAATTTTGTTTTGCTCAAAAATTTCGTAACAGTCCGTCCATGCGGCAAAAGTAGGAAAATGGAACCGTCGAATTTACTTGTAAGGGACAATTCTGATAGAATTGAAAGGTATATGATAATGGAGAAAGGAAAGAAAAAAGAAAATTTTGAAAGTAGAGGGAAAACAGAACAAAAATCAGACAGAAAAAATACTGTTTCCTGCCAGAATTTTAAAAAGTGCGGCGGCTGTAAGTATTTAAACCTGCCTTATGACAAGCAGTTAAAAATAAAGCAGCGCATGGTGCAGGAATTGATCGGGAAATATTGCAAAGTAAATCCAATCAAAGGAATGAAGCAGCCGTTCCATTACCGGAATAAAGTCCATGCTGTATTTGACAGGGACAGCCGGGGAAATATTCTTTCCGGTATTTATAAGGAAGGGACGCATCAGGTAATCTCCATTGATTCCTGTCTTTTAGAGGATGAAACAGCCGATCGGATTATTTTAACAATCAGGGGAATGTTAAAGTCCTTTAAAATCAAGACGTATGATGAGGACAGCGGCTACGGGCTTCTGCGCCATGTCCTGATTAGAAGAGGGTTTGCGACCGGGCAGATTATGGTGGTCCTTGTGACTGGATCGCCGATCTTCCCGTCCAAAAATAATTTTGTCAAAGCGCTGTTAAAAGAGCACCCGGAAATTACCACGATTGTCCAGAACATTAACGAAAAAAGAACCAGTATGGTCCTGGGGGAACGGGAACAGGTTATGTATGGCAGAGGTTATATTGAGGACCGGCTCTGCGGGCTTACATTCCGGATTTCTTCCAAATCATTTTATCAGGTAAATCCGGTGCAGACGGAATATCTTTACAAAAAAGCTATGGAACTGGCGGGGCTTACCGGGAAAGAAACGGTAATAGACGCTTACTGCGGCATCGGCACTATCGGCATGACAGCGGCATTAAAAGCGCGCCGCATCATCGGTGTGGAATTAAATAAAGACGCAGTAAAAGACGCCATAGTCAATGCAAAAAATAACCATTTAGAAAATATAGAATTTTACTGCAATGACGCCGGAAAATTCATGGAAGATTATGCTGCGAATAATGGAAAGGCGGATGTTGTCTTCATGGACCCGCCGAGAAGCGGCAGCAGCGAATCATTCATCCATGCACTCTCCATACTAAAGCCGGAGAGAATTGTGTATATTTCCTGTAACCCCGAAACACTGGCGAGAGATCTGGAACTGCTGGGAAAAGAAGGGTACAAGGCTGTGGAGTGCCAGCCGGTCGATATGTTCGGGTGGACGGAGCATGTAGAAAGCGTGTGCTTATTGTCCAAACGAGGTGTTAAGTAGTATATTGAAGTAGAACTGACAATGGACGAGATGGATTTGACGCTGTTAAGAGCAAAGCCTGATATGAGGAAATTAAGGTTATGTGTTGGAGAAATTCGGATTAAAGGTCAGTAATCTGTATATTGCGCAGGTTAAGAAAAAATGTGGGATTATTGGGAGGGAGAATTATAATCTGCCAAAGTCTGAGGGCGCAAGAGGTCCGGTGGACCTCTGCTATGCGCCGACCGGAGCGGAAGTGAAGACTGCCAGACAGCCTAAGTGTCCGCCGGAGAAAGAAAAAGCTATCTCAGAATGCTTTGGAATATTTTAATATGATTTAACAAGCGGTTGCGTCAATAGCTGTTATTGTGTGTTTGTTATAGGATTATTAAATAAAATACAGAGTGAAAAGTATTTTTTTAAAAATAGGGAAAATCTCTCTTGACAAAATAACGATATAGCGATATTATGAAATTGCGGTATGAAACAATGCAGATCGATAACCTATTAATATCCTGTCGGTACTCTGGTGCCGGGTAGGAAGATCAATTAATTTAAGGAGGATCTATTTATGGCAGTAAGAAAAACAATGTATGTAAAAGAAAACTCATTTCGCAAGTTGGATGATCCATTCAATGATGCATCGAAAAAGTATATGTTTTATGTAAAGGTTAGTGATGTACCAGAGGGCATTCCAATGGCAACTAATCCTCGTGATCAAAAGTTGACTTCTGGCGTAGCACAGGCAATTACAGATTCTTTGGAAAGCAATGATGGATATTTTCATTTGAAGAACAGAGGTATTGTCCTTTCTGCAAAAAGCTGTACATACAATAACAGAACAAGAGAAGTAACCATAAACTTTACAGATGAAGCATTGCATGGCAATATTGATGGTGGGCATACGTATAAAATTGTATGTGAACATCGAAGAAATGATTTAGATCAGTATGTTCAATTTGAGGTAATGACAGGTGTAGAGGATATTATTGAGAACTTAGCGGAAGCCCGAAATACATCTGTACAAGTAGATGAGAAGTCAATGGCAGAGCTGCAACAAAAGTTTGACCCTATAAAAGAAGGACTGGAAGGTATGCCGTTCTTTGCAAGAATTGCGTTTAAACAGAATCAGCAAACTTTTGATGACGAAACTAATAAGAAACTGAAAATGATAGATGCCAGAGAGATTGTTGCGATTATTAATATGTTTAATATACAGAAATTTGATGTCCAAAACCATCCGACAAAAGCGTATTCTTCTAAAGCAAAAATGCTAGAAATATATTTGGAGGATCCTGAGTCGTATCGTAAATATGTAAATATTATGCCGGATTTTTTTGATCTCTATGATACAATCGAGATGGAATTTGCAACGGCATTTAATGAAACCGGTGGTAGATATGGTCGTAAAAAGTATTCCGGGTACAAAAATAGCGCTGTTATTGGCAAGAGCAAGTTTGGTCTTCATGATATTATTTATAAAATTCCTGATGGTTTAATCTATCCTACAGTAGCAGCATTTAGATCTTTGGTAGTTTATAATGATGTGACAGAGAAATATGAATGGAAAAACGGGATTGCTCCTATTTCTGTATGGGATAAGTGCAAAGGGAATTTAACAAATCAAATCATGAGTTTTGCATCTGCAATTGGTGACAATCCAAATGTGGTGGGCAAAGATTCTAATATATGGAATCTGGCTTATATGACAGTTATGCTTCAACAGGGGATGAACTAAAATGAAAAAAAAGTATGTTGTGAAACTTAAAGTAAAAGAAGCAATTGAAGATCGCGGAATAACTCAAAAAAAACTCGCTGAGATGTCTGGGATTAGGGAGTCAACAATTAGTGATATAGTTCGAGGATCGCGTACGGTGATTAATTTTGAACACCTATCTAAAATTGCAGAAGCACTGGAAGTGAATACTATTACGGAATTAATTGATTTTGAATCAAAGTAGGTGTTGTTAGAATGGTTTGATATTTATAGAATAAATTGTCCTTTCTCATTTGCTAAAATAATATTTGTTTAACACTAAAATGTATGAAAATACCGACTTTATATATGCTATTCAGTATAATGTAAGTGTATGAAGAAATAGTATTTTTTAAAAAACTTGTACTTTAAAGATAATAAAGTGACAGTGGAAAAGACGAATCAAAGTTGAGCGGAGATTAAATCTGGTGAAACTGGAGGAATAATAATGGACAATAAAAGCATCAAAAAACTGGAAGCAGATCTTTGGGAATCTGCAGATCTGCTCCGCGCAGGATCGAAGCTGACCTCTCAGCAGTATTGTATGCCGGTACTTGGTTTGCTATTCTTGAGATATGCATATAGCAGATTTAAGAGGGTTGAAGAAGAGATCATGAAGGATAGACCTGTTCGGAATGGTCGCATGATGCCTGTGGAAGCCTCTGATTTCACTGAAAAGAGTGCTCTGTATCTTCCGAAGGAAGCACAGTATTCATATCTGGTGAATCTGCCGGAGGATATTAAGGCTGCAAATATCGTGGCTGAGAACGGGCAGCAGGTGAACAGTTTGGGCGAGGTTGTGAACCATGCGATGGAGCTGGTTGAAGCTCAATCTGAACAGTTGGCCGGCGTTCTTCCGAAAGAGTACACCAATTTCACTGATGATCTGCTGGCAGAGTTACTGCGTATTTTTAACAATAATGCTCTTGACGATGTGGGCGGCGATGTAATCGGACGCATCTATGAATATTTTCTCAGTAAGTTTGCGCCGGCGGTCGCGTCTGATGACGGTGTGTTCTTTACACCGAAGTCTCTGGTAAAAATGATCGTAAATATTCTGGAACCAACTTCCGGTGTTCTGGCGGACATTGCCTGCGGCAGCGGCGGTATGTTTGTTCAATCCGGCGATTTCGTTAATAGTAAGGGAATGTCAGCCAATAAGGCAATGACATTTTATGGACAGGAGAAGGTTGAATATAATGCTCAGCTCTGTCTCATGAATATGGCGGTTCATGGGCTGACCGGTGTAATCAAGTCTGGGAATGAAGCCAACACTTTCTATAATGATGCCCATAATCTGGCCGGATGCTGTGATTACGTGATGGCGAATCCTCCCTTCAATGTGGATAAGGTGAAAGCGGAAGCAGCTCAGAATGCAGGAAGGCTGCCGTTTGGGCTGCCGGGCGTGAACAAGGCCAATGAAGTCGGCAATGCAAACTATTTGTGGATTTCATATTTCTATGCTTATCTGAATGAAACCGGAAGAGCTGGTTTTGTTATGGCATCTTCAGCAACAGACAGCCAGGGCAAGGACAAGGACATTAGAGAGAAGCTGATTAAAACTGGACATGTGGATGTCATGATCAGTGTTGGAAATAATTTCTTCTATACAAAGAGTCTTCCGTGTAGTCTGTGGTTCTTTGA
Source organism: uncultured Lachnospiraceae bacterium (assembly GCA_947629585.1). Taxonomy (GTDB): domain Bacteria; phylum Bacillota; class Clostridia; order Lachnospirales; family Lachnospiraceae; genus MGBC100174. The sequence goes on from CANREH010000013.1 coordinate 10,562, forward strand.
TAAGGGAAAAGCAGAGGATCTGAAAGATAAAGTTTTGTTTATCGATTCCAGAAATTATTTCACAGTTGTGGATCGTACTCTGAATGAATGGAGCGACTGGCAACTGAAAAATATAAACGCCATAGTATGGTTGTACCGGGGAGAAACGGATAAGTATCAGCAGCTTATAGAGGAATACCATTCTGTTCTGGGAGATGGGGATTTTGATGAAATTCTTCATGCCCAAGAGGATAGTATGAAAGAACTGAGAAGTGAAGCTAAGGCAGCAGTAAATTCTGCTGCAAAGAAGGATAGAAAAAAGATTCAGGCTGAATTTGATGAAAAAATATCAGAGCAGATAGGATGGCTTGAAGTAGCTAAGGAAGCAGTATGGCTTTATAACAAGTTTGGCGAAGGAGAGTATCAGGATATTCCTGGTTTCTGTAAGATTGCTGATCTGACAGAAATTGAAGGAAAGAGTTGGTCGTTGACACCAGGCGCATATGTGGGAGTTGCTCCAGTAGAAGATGATGGCGTTGATTTTCATGAGCGTATGGGTGAAATCCATGAGGAATTATTGAAACTTCAGGAAGAAAGTAATCGGCTGATGGCTGCCATCTCGCAGAACATTAAGGAGATGGGATTATGAAGAAGTGGGAAAGCGTAAGACTGGGGGATCTATATGAGGTGCATAATGGATTGTCAAAGAGTGGTAAGTTTTTTGGCAGCGGATATCCTTTTCTCACGTTTTCAACAGTATTCAATAACTATTTTTTGCCGAAAGAACTCACTGATTTTGTGCAGTCCACAGAAAAAGAGCGTGAAAGCTATTCAATCATGCGTGGAGATGTATTTGTTACCAGGACAAGTGAAACATCTGATGAATTAGGAATGAGCTGTGTGGCATTAAAGGATTATCCAGATGCCACTTATAATGGCTTTACAAAAAGGATGAGGCCAATCACGGACAGAGTGTTGCCTGAGTATATCGGTTATTATATGCGAATGCCTAGTTTTCGAGGCAAATTCAAGGCGTTCTCAACAATGACAACACGAGCAAGCTTAAAAAATGAAGACCTTCTTAGTTTGGAAATAAAACTACCAAAATTAGAAGAACAAAGGGCTATTGCTAACATATTATTGACATATGATAATTTGATTGAGAACAATCAGAAACAAATCAAATTACTGGAGGAAGCAGCACGGAGATTGTATAAGGAATGGTTTGTAGATCTTCATTTTCCGGGATATGAGAATCTGGAAGACATCGGAGGGATTCCAGATGGATGGAGAATCGTACAATTATCTGATATAGCGGATGTGATTATGGGGCAAAGTCCTAAATCGCAATATTATAATCAGGAAAAGGAAGGGCTACCTTTCCATCAAGGTGTTGGAACCTATGGAAATCGTTTTGTTAAGGATGAAATATACTCTACTTCCTTTACAAGAATTGCGGAAGCAGGCAGTATACTTTTTAGCGTCCGTGCACCAGTAGGAAGATTGAATATTACGAAGAACAAGATTGTTATCGGTCGTGGTCTTTCGGCTATGAATCATAAGGACAATTTTCAAAGCTTTTTGTTTTATTTATTGAAGGAAAGATTTTTCAAAGAGAACATAGTTGGAAATGGGTCTATTTTTGCTTCGATTTCAAAAGATGAATTGTTGGGACAAAAATTTATGATTCCACCAAGAGAACTTGCTGAGAAATACAATTCCATAGTGACATTTATAGATAGGCAGATTGAAGTGGCAGACACGCAAATAGAATTATTATCAGAAGCCCGCGACCGTCTGCTTCCAAAGCTTATGTCAGGAGAAATAGAACTGTGAGATTATTATAAACCTCAAAATGATTACAAGGAGGGTATCCTTATGAAATATGAATACTCTGAAAATGTATTGGTTCAGGACAGTGCGGCGGCCCTCATGCATGATGAGCTGGGGTGGGATGTCGTCTTTGCCTATAATACAGAAGTGCTTGGTGAGAACGGTACGCTTGGCAGGAAAGATTACCATGAGATTGTTTTGTGGAGATACTTTAATCAGGCTCTGAAAAATCTAAATCCGTGGATCACAGGTGAGCAGATTACAGAAGTACGTCAAAAACTTTCGTCATACCTATTTTCTGCATCGTTGCTTCAGATTAATGAAGAAAAGTATTTCATGATCCGAGATGGTATTCCGGTGACTGTTAAGAAGCCAAACGGAAAGACAGAAGAAAAGAAAGCTATTGTAATCGACTTTAATAATTCGGATAATAATCATTTTCTTGCCGTGAAGGAATTGAAAATTCATGGGGATCTTTACCGCAGACGTACAGATATCGTGGGATTTGTAAATGGTCTGCCGCTATTGTTCATAGAGCTGAAGCGGAATGATGTGGATGTAGAGAACGCTTATACGGATAACTACACAGATTACCAGGACACAATCCCATTCCTGTTTTACTATAATGCGTTTCTGATACTTTCCAATGGTATGGAGGCCAAGGTTGGGACCCTTGGCAGTAAATATGAGTTTTTCCATGAGTGGAAACGTCTGTCCGAGGATGATGAAGGCAGCGTGGCTCTGGAAACTATGCTCAGAGGTATCTGCAAGAAAAAGAATTTCCTTGATTTATACGAAAATTTCATTCTCTATGATCATTCCGATGGAAAGACCGTAAAGATTTTGGCGAGAAACCATCAGTATCTGGGAGTAAATGAGGCAGTAGAGGCTTATAAAGAGCGTCAGCTTCGTGAAGGTAAGCTGGGTGTTTTCTGGCATACGCAGGGATCTGGCAAAAGTTATTCGATGTTGTTCCTGTCGCAGAAGATCCGCAGAAAGTTTTCTGGTTCTCCGACAATAGTTGTATTGACTGACCGTGATGAATTGAATAAACAGATCTGTGGTACCTTTGAGGCCTGTGGCCTTCTTGGAAAAACCGAAGGAAAGAAGTTCATGGCTACCAGCGGTACGGATTTGGTCAATAAATTGAAGGGGAACCCGAGTTTTATCTTTACACTGATCCAGAAATTTAATAAGCCCGATGAACCACCGATCTATCCGGATCATGATATTCTCATCATTTCAGACGAAGCACATCGCAGTCAGTATGGCGTGTTTGCTGACAATATTGAAAAGTTACTTCCGACTGCGTCCCGGATTGGTTTTACCGGAACACCGCTATTATCATCCAATGAGATTACTGCCAGAACATTTGGCGGTTATATTTCCATATATGATTTTAAGCGCGCCGTAGAGGATAAGGCTACTGTGCCGCTGTATTATGAGAATCGCGGCGATAAAATAAAAGAAATCAAGAATCCGGACATCACAGATAAGATTTTGGATGCTATTGAAGAGGCGGATCTGAATCCAAATCAGGCAGAGAAGGTGATGCATGAGTTTGAAAAGGAAGTGCATCTTTTAATGGCAGAACCGCGCCTTCGTGCTATTGCAAAAGATTTTGTTGGGCATTACAGTGATCTGTGGACTACTGGAAAGGCGATGTTTGTCTGCCTGAATAAGGTTACCTGTGTCCGTATGTATAACTTTGTTCAGGAATACTGGCAGGAAGAAATCAAAGTGCTTGAACAAAGGATGGCAAGCACTGTATCTGATCAGGAGCAGATGGAACTGTCCAGGAAACTCAAATGGATGAAGGACACTGAGATGTGTGTGGTCATCAGCCAAGAGCAAAATGAGATTCAGACTTTTAAGAAGTGGAATCTGGATATCCTGCCACACAGGACAAAGATGGAGAAGCGGGAGCTGGATAAGGAATTCAAGGATTCCGACAGCAATTTCCGTGTTGTGTTTGTTTGTGCGATGTGGCTGACTGGCTTTGATGTAAAAACACTTTCCTGCCTTTATCTGGATAAGCCTTTGAAGGCACATACGCTGATGCAGACAATCGCTAGGGCGAACCGTGTAGCTGCCGGTAAAAGCAACGGTCTCATTATAGATTATATCGGGATTGTCGGAGCACTGAAGAAGGCTTTGAATGATTATACTGCAAATAAGAACGGACGAAATGCAATTGATCCGATGGTTAATAAAGAAGAACTGATTAAGCAGATTGTTAGAGCGGCTGCGGATGCAAAGCAGTTGCTGGCAGAACATGACTTTGATCTGGGTGCGCTGATCAAGGCAGAGAATTTTAAAAAGATGGCTTTGCTTAAAGACGGGGCAGAAGCAATGTGCTCTGATCCGGAGACTAAGAAATCTTTTGATACATATGCGAATGAAATCAGCAGGCTGGTTAAGTATCTTGACCGCAGCGATATTACGCAGGATGTTCGTGATCAGATGGATGCCGTCTGTGCTATTTTCCATGAGCTGCAGAAAAAGCGTAAGCATATTGATACAACAGATCTAATGGTGGAGATCAATCATATTATTAATGAAAATGTGGAGATCGAGCATCAGGAAGGAGAAGGCTTGGTGAAATCCCGGCGCTTTGATATCAGCCAGATTGACTTTGATTTGTTGGCAGCAGAATTTGCGAAGGTGAAGAGAAAGAATCTGATGATCAAGGATCTGAATGATCTGGTACAGGAGCGCTTGTCAAAGATGATGGCGGTGAATTCGTCACGCGTGGATTACTATGTTCGCTATATGGGAATCATCGAAATCTATAATGCGGAGCAGGATCGGACAACCATAGAGAAGACCTTTATAGAGCTTATGGATCTGGCAAAGAGTATGTCAGAGGAAGAACAGCGTTATGCCCGTGAAGGGTTCTCCAGCGATGAAGAACTGTCTATTTATGATCTGCTTTTCTCAGAGAATCTTTCCAAGGGTGACATTGATAAGATAAAAAAAATGTCAAAGGATCTTTTACAGAAAATAAAAGAGAGAATCGCTGGTATGGATCACTGGACGGATAAGCAGGAGACTAGGGCGGCAGTTGATGTGCTGATCAGAAATGTGCTTTATGAAGAGATTCCGGACAGTATGTTTGCCCGATTGGAAACATATAGGAAAGCGATATATGAACATATCTATACCCATTTTAAACAGATAGTGTAGAAGAAATGAAATAATAGAAAGAGAGTAGAAATGTTAATTGATGCTTCAGATGCAAATACCATTCCGGTTGATATAGAAAATAAAATAATAAGATATTTTTCTTTAATGCCTGAGAGGGTAATTACTAATATAAAAAATCATAAACTTGAATACGACCATGATGTGTTATGCGCAATTGAAAAATATGTAGCTCCAAACACTGCATACGATTTTTATCAGGAGCTTATTGCATTATTTGAACAGCATGAAATGGTTTGCTATCATTCTACAAAAATATTTGATAAAAACATAATTTTTGAGAATGGGCTTAAAACAAATGATTGGGATACCTATAGCCGAAATATTATTAGTATTTTCAAAAAACTGAATGTGAAAGCAAACGATATAGCCGAAGCTATTAAAATTATAAAAAAACAATATGATTGGAAATACCCTATCATTGATAGAGAACCGCAACTGTGTTTTTATTCAGATGTAGGACTGTTAAGAAATGATATGTATGCAGGTTATGAACAATTTTGTGAGAATATAGGCGGAGAATTGGCGAAAGATGCATTAAAGAAAGATTTTCCACGAATATATAGATATTTGAGAGAAAATGGTGAGGCAATTTTAGTTAAGTTTAAAATTCCATTTATTGATATAAAAAATTATGATAAAGATTCTATTGTATATCCTTTTGTTACATACTTTGCAGGGAAGTATTTTTGGAATTATAATTATGAAATTCATTTTGAAGGAAATACCGATAAAGATATCGCACCAAATAATATTTTAGAAATTATTCCCTATTTGGTAGATAGATATTATTTTCATAGTGCTGATTAAATATAAAAGAGTGTGAACTTATCTGAGTAAAAAAGGAGTAATCATAAATGGGAAATAGAAAAGGACCAAAAACCTATAATCATTATGTCCCACAGTTTTCGCAACAAAACTTTATGCATAAATATATTTTTACTGTAAAGAAGAGAGAGGAGGTAGCAGAATGTGGTGGATGACATTTTACGCCACCCGGACGATAAGCCAACGATTGGTTTGCTTCTTGTCAAAGGAAAGAATAAAACTGTTGTGGAGTATTCTCTCGCGGGGTATCAAAATCCCATAGGCGTAGTGGAGTGGAAAAACCAGATTGCCCAGGCACTGCCTGAAGAATTAAAGAGCAGTCTGCCGTCTATCGAGGAAATAGAGAAAGAACTGGAATAGCTGAAGAGATTGTGGTAAAAATGCAACGCCCGTTGCACAATTGGAGAGGATGGGATTGCAAAATATCTGGAGAACCATGGGATACATAAGATACAGAGGCAGAACGGGAAAAAACCGCTGTTGACGCCCATCTTATCCGTCTGATACTCAAAAATCTAGTGTACTGTGGCAAGATCGCCTATGGTAGGAGAAAGACGGAAAAAGTCCACGGCACCAGAAATGAGTACCGCCTTGTAGAGCAGGATCATTATATACTGGTGGACGGATTGCATGAGCCGATCGTCTTAGAGGAAGTATGGCAGGCGGCGCAGGTGAAGCTGATCGCCCAGGCGAAGAAGTATAAGCATGGAACCGTGGCAGGGATGAGCGTACCCATCTGCTTTCCGGTATTGTGAAATGTCCTGGGGATAATGGATATTTGCCGGAGCACAGGTTGCATCCAGCGTCAGTGTCCCTTTGTTTGTATTCTCATCAGATGCACCATTGTCACCACTGTTTCCAGCAGATGGCGGTGTATTACTGTTGTTGTCATCATCTTTGCGGGCGAGGAGATACTCATTTGCCTCCATCAGTATTTCAGCAGAAATGCGTTTACGGGAAGAGCACCAGCGTGCTTGCATCAAACGGGGCTTCTTCCTGATAGTCGGGAAATCCGATAAAATACTACAGATATGGGTTTTCTGTGAGTTGTGTTACAAGTTCACGATCAGAAAACTGAAACTTGGTCTGGATCATCAAAGCGCCCAGTGCCATACGAAGCGGTTTAGCAACATTGCCGGTATCATTAGGAAACAGATCCGTATATTTTATTTCAAATTCATCCCAGGGGATACGATCTGCCATTTTGATTCAGCGATTGTCCGGATTCATATGCAGTCCCATTGGCTGATTAAAGTCAAGAAATGAATGTTGTGACTTGTCAATTGGTTTGTACATAGTTTTTGCCCCTTTACTCGTGAAATTCTTCGAAAATCTGCAAGGAAAATGATTCTGCTTTGTTGAAACCCTTGCAAATATTATACCAGATTTCAGGGAAAAAGCCAGTAAAATCAAGTGTTCCAGCGTCAATCAGCAGACACTAAGTATCCGTTTATTGCAAGTACACGGATTTATGAATATAGAAATCGACTAATGCATTATACATTAAATAGTACATTTGAACAATTAATTAAAGATGTGGCTGAAGCGATGAATGAGGTGGCAGAGTTTGTTGAAAGTGAAATATATTGGTATGCCCTGCAAAAGTTTGAAGGTAAGGCAGTATTGATCCATATCCCTACGATAAAATATGCAGATAATGCCTTTATTCAAAAAATTAAACGGGCATTTAGTCCGTGGTTAGAACAGGAAAAAAATTTTAAGAAATATGCGAAATAGGAGTGTGCCTTTATGAAAATAAAACTGAATGAAATATATAGAGAATTAACTGATTTGCGAAAAGAGGATTTTAATCGTTTTATTGCAACAGCAAAAACTGATGATGAGCATAATTTTATAAAAAAAATTTGTGAATATGCATGCAATGAAAAGGTTAAGCCTAAGACAATTTATCATTATATGAGTTTTTCTGCTATGGAAGGAATTTTATATTAGAAGGCAGGCTAAGATTGATGCGTTCTGATGACGGCATGAATGATAAGATGGAACTGCATAATTTTATAAATCTATTGGAAAAATTTGTTTGTAAGAGAATCGGAAAGAAAGATATGGAACATGAGATAAGAGATAGATTTAAGAAAGAAAGTGATATAAGAAAAAATGAAATTTCTTATATTGCTTCTTTTTCGACTTGGAAAGGCGATTGGAAGGCTGTGTTTGATAATGCATGGGCATCTTTCCGTTGCCCATAAACACTATTCTTTTGCGAGTGAGCAGGAGTATAGGCTGGTAAAACATTACCTATATTTTAAAAAGAGTTAAATAGGTTGATTGTAGGTATTACGATTGGACCACGTTCTTGGATAACATGTCAAAAGTTGAAGAATTATTTTTTAGAAAAAGGATTAGAATCATTAGCTAAAAGAGTGAGAAAATCTGAATCTACGTTAAAATAAAGGGAATTGATAAAATCTATTGCAGGGATAGAGAAAAGGAAAGTAAAAGAATTACATATCATTGTGTAAAATTTGTCTATAGTTCTTAGAGTAGAGTATCCATTTACTTACGACGACATCGTGAAGAGGGGGAGCGGGTATGTAACGGCGCAGTGCTGCGGCATTTCCGTCTATTTTCATACATCAGAAAAAAGTTAAGAAATTTGTAAGAATTTTGACACACATTTTGTCTCTTTTTTCTCCATAATAAAAAGCAACAGGAAATTTTTTTAAAATTTTCTGGGAAAGAAAAAAAGAGAGGATGATGATTATGATGTGGAGAAAATTATGGAAATTGTCTGTAATCACGGTGATGGTTGCAGGGCTTACGGCGTGTTCCGGAAAAGAGGGAGTACAGAAGGAAAAGCCTGAGCAGAGCATGGGCTCTTCGGAGAATGCGAAGAAGCAGCAGGAAACGGAACAGGAAACGGAGTATGTCTATCAGTTGAAGGAGACAGAGGCGAAGCTGGGGACAGACTCTGTCATGGAAGGCTGTATTTTGAATGACAGGTTTTATTTCAGCTATTCTGAATATGTGCCGGATGAAACAGGCGGAGAGGAAGGGAGCTTTCAATATTATTTTGCTTCCTGTGATCTGAACGGGAATGATGTTAAGGCGGAGAAGCTTGCGGATATTTCAGAAAGCGCGGTAAGCTTTCAGGCGGACGATCAGGGGAAGCTTCGTTATGTCACGCAGGGGGATGCTGCGAATACAGTATATACTTTGGATGAAAATGGAAAAGTTACAGAAAAAACAGAAATTAAATGGGAAGGGGAGGATAAATCCGGCTATGCCTATGGAAGTGCGGTTGCTTTCCTAAAGGGGAAAATTTATATTGCGGCAGGCTCGGAGATTGATTCCTTTGATGAAGAAGGAAAGGCAGGGAAAGTTTATGATTTAAGAGGAGATAATGCCAGCTCTCTGTGCGTGGCGGACGGGAAGCTTTATGCCTATGTAAGCCATAGCGGTTCGGAGGGAAATTATAAAGAATATTTTCAGGAGATTGATCTGGAAACAGGGAAGTTCGGACAGGCAAGTAATTTTGGGGATTACAGCTTTTCCAATGGGGAAGTCAGGGCAGGAAAAGGCAGCGTGGCCTATATCAAGGATGGCAGCAACCTCTTTTCCTATGATTTCTCGTCAGGAGCGCTGACGGAGGAATTTAACTGGTTAAATCTCGGCATGAATGCGGAATATACGGATCTGTGGCTTCCAACTGAGAGCGGATTTTTTGCCATTAATAACCGGCATGACAGAGAAAAGGAAGGGGCAACGATAGGACTGGTTACGGTAAACAAGGTAAATGCGGGGAAAGTGAAGGAAAAAAATACGCTTACATTATATACAATAGCCTTAACGGATGAGATGAGGGAAGAGATCCTTGCCTTTAACCGGGAACAGGAGGACTGCTGCATTGAGGTGGTGGATTATGATGTCTATGAAGATCCGGGGACACGGTTAAACTTAGATCTTGCCGCCGGGAAAATACCGGATATTATCAATGCCGGATCGGACAGCATTTCTATGGAACGTCTCGCCAAAAAAGGTATTTTTACGGATTTATATCCGTTGATGGAAAAGGATGAGGATGTGAATAAGGAAGATTTTATCCCTTCTGTTTTAAAGGCTTTGGAAATTGACGGGAAGCTTTATTATATGGGAAGCCATTTTTCCATTAATGCGCTGGTATCGGGAAAAGATATTGTCGGTGACAGTGAAGGCTGGACGATGGACGAAATGGAAGCCGCTTATAAAAAAATGGGAAAAGATGCGGAATTTATGGACTATATGTCGGCGGAATCCTGGATGTTTAACCAGTTTTTCCACGGCACGGAGAAATTTGTGGACTGGACAAAGGGAGAAGTGTATTTTGATTCGGATGAATTTAAGAAAATCCTGGAATTTACAAAAACCCTTCCAACCGATGAAGAGCTTATGAACAGTGGAGTGTACAATCTCTGGACCGATCTGTTAAAAGAGGGAAACTTATTTTTAAACAGGGTTTCCATGACGGAGCTGGCGGAGGTACAGGTTTATACAAAGCTTTATAAAAAGCAGGGCGGGCCTGTCGTGATGAGTTATCCATCCGAAGAAAAGAGCAGTCTGCTTTCCTTTTATCTTGACAATACGGCTCCGGCCATTACGGAAAAGTGCGAAGATAAGGAAGCGGCATGGGAGTTTGTGAAACGGTTCCTTACCTATGATCATCAGAAAAATGCGGATATCATGATGTTCCCTTTCCCGACAAGGCAGGATGCCTTTGAAAAGAAGTTAACATATGCCATGGCAAAGAAGGCGTACACGGATGAGGACGGGACGGAAGTAACGCCAATCGACTCCGGTATAGGTTATGACAGCACACACATTGATTTAGGGCCGCTTACCAAAAAAGATGCCAAATTACTGCGCTCCATTGTGAACCGCGCCGGGGTCTGCGTAAGACGGGACAGCGCAAGCGAGGCGATCTATGATATTATTACGGAAGAAATGGGTGCTTTCTTAGCGGGGGATAAAACGGTGGAGGAAACGGCGGAAATCATCCAGAACCGGGCAAAGATCTGCGTAAGCGAAAATTCCTGATCAAGAAAAACCGCAAATAACGGAAAAGCTATCCCTTATGCCGCTAGGGAATAGCCTGTAATCCGTTTTTTGAGATTAATAAGTTTCCGATAGCCGTTGGACAGGCAGTATCCCTCGGCTTTAAATTTCCAGCCGTTTATTCAATGGTATTTCCAGCTGTTTTTATATATCAGGAAAAAATAAGAGAACTGACAGGTGTTGCAGCAGCTATCATAAGCTGCGCCTTGTCAGGTTCTGTCCGGCAGAGGCTTAAAAAAAGCTTAAGAAATCTTTTCTTGATATAGGAAGAAAATTTTGCTAAAATATTAGATATTGATGAGTAGAGCTGCTGCTGTTGGCATAGGAAAGAGAATGCGCAGGAAGATGGCAGCCGAGGAGAAGGCAGGAAAGGCGGTTATATGGCAGAGAAGAAGAAAACGGAACAGAAAAAGGCAGAGCAGGAGCAGGAGGATAACGGCAGGAAAAAGAAGAAAAAAAGCAAGGTATGGAAAAGAGTCAAGCTGGCGTTCCAGGTATTTCTGCTTTTGTGTATGATTACAGTCCTGATTGCGGTGCTTGTGCTGTATTTTAAGTATGGGAAAAGCATTATGGCGCTCCAGGAGCAGGCGAATGCCCTGGTAGCCCAGTCCAGCGAGGAGACGTTCCGGCAGTCGGAGACGACGCTGATTTATTATAACGACGGCAGCCGGATGGCGAAGCTCCGAGGGGAGAAGGATACTTATTACCTTGACTATGAGGAGATTCCGCAGATGGCGGTCAAGGCGATGATGTCGATTGAGGACAAGAAGTTTTTAAAGCATAACGGCATTGATTTAAAAGGAGCGTTAAGGGCGGGGATTTCTGTCTTAAAGAGCCGGAGGTATTCGCAGGGCGGAAGCACCATTACCATGCAGCTTGGCAAGCTTGTATTCCTTTCGTCGGAAAAGAGCATGGAGCGCAAGATTAAGCAGATGTATGTCGCCGTTGCATTGGAGAAAAAGTACGATAAATCCCAGATTATGGAGTTTTATCTGAATAACGCTTATTTCATGAATGGCTATTATGGCATTCAGGCGGCGGCAAAGGGGTATTTCGGGAAAAATGCCGTAGATCTTGATTTATCACAGATTGCGTTTTTATGCGCCATCCCGAACAGTCCGACGTATTATGACCCGCTGGAGCATAAGGATCATACTCTGGAACGCAGGAATACGATTTTGGAGGAAATGAAGGAAGACGGTTATATTTCCGAGTCTGAGTGCGCAGCGGCGGAGGCGGAGGAGATTACGGTAAAGGAACCAAAGGCTTCCGGCAGGAAAAAACCTTATGAAACCTTTGTCGTGGAATGCGCGATTAAAGCTTTGATGAAAGCGAACGGCTTTGAGTTTGAAAATGAGTTTAAAAATGCTCAGGACGAGGAAGATTATAACAAGGATTATGAGGAGAACTATAACCAGTGTAAGCAGATGCTTTACAACAAAGGCTACCGCATTTACACTTCCATCAGCAAAAAGAAACAGAAAAAGCTGCAGAAGCAGGTCAATTTACAGCTTTCGGGAAATAAGGAAAAGACGGATAAAATTTATGATTTCCAGGGTTCGGCAGTCTGTATTGACAATAAAAATGGCAGGGTCGTGGCGATTGTCGGAGGGCGTTCCCAGAAGATCCTGACAGGGACGGAGTTAAACAGGGCTTACCAGAGCTTCCGGCAGCCGGGAAGCTCCATCAAGCCGCTGGTGGTCTATACGCCGATGTTTGAGCGGGGGGATTATACCCTGTCGAGCATTGTGGAGGATGAGCCGTTTGAAGGCGGCCCGAGAAATTCTTCCGGTACTTATTCCGGCAGCATTACGGTTCGTTACGCCATTGAGCAGTCGAAAAATACGATTGCATGGAAGCTGTTTGAGGAACTGACGCCTGCCAAAGGGCTTCAATACCTGTTAGATATGAACTTTAAGAAGATTGTGGAGGATGATTACGGCGCCGCGTCTGCGCTGGGAGGGCTGACTCACGGCGCAAGCGCATTGGAAATGACTTCGGCATATGCTGCGCTGGAAAATGACGGCAAGTACAGGGAGCCGACCTGTATTGTGCGGATTACGGATTCTGACAGAAGGGAGATTGTGCCGGAGGATGTGGAGGAGGTCCGGGTTTATAAAAAAGACGCCGCACGCATGATGACAGACGCCATGGAAGGGGTTCTTACCGTAGGCACGGCAAAAGGGCACAGTCTTTCCGCAACGGCATCCGCCGGGAAGACCGGAACCACCAATGATAAAAAGGACGGCTGGTTTATCGGCTATACCCGCTATTATACCACAGGCGTCTGGGTAGGATGTGATATGCCGAAAGCGATGGGCGACTTGTCAGGGGCAACTTATCCGCTGTCCATCTGGTATAATTTTATGGAGGATATCCACAGCGGCAAGGAGTGGAAGGATTTTGAGCCGTATGAAAATAAGGAAAATGAGGATGATTCCTGGGATGATGACGGCAGGTATGACGACGAAACGGATATCTACGACGACGGCGATTATGAGCCGGTGCCGGACGAGCCGGAGGAGACGGAACCGCCGGAAACAACCTTTGAACCGATTCCGGACGAACCGGACATCATAGATGAAGAAGACGTTCCGGAAGATTTGGATGAGCCGGAAAATGAGGAACCGGAGGACGAGGGTCCGGACGAACCGGGAACAGAGGGAAATAACGATGACAGCGATGATGACGACGAGTATGAGGAAACGCCGGAGGTCACGGTAGACGGGGATAATTTTGGGGAAGATCCGGATTATGAAGCCGGGATTGTGACAGAACCGCAGGATTCGGAGGATGTGCCTGTGTCGGGAGACGATACGGATGTGGAAAATGATACCGGAGTGGAGTGACGGAATACAAACTCCTTTTAACAGGAAAGATTCAGAGGAGGATTTTTGTGCTAGATCAATTTTCAAGGACGCAGTTATTATTTGGCGGGGAAGCGATGGAAGTCCTGCGGCAGTCAAGAGTGGCAGTTTTTGGGATTGGCGGCGTCGGCGGATATGTGGCGGAAGCGCTGGTAAGGAGCGGGGTAGGGGCACTTGACCTGATTGATGATGACAAGGTGTGCCTGACCAATCTGAACCGCCAGATTATTGCGACCAGAAAAACCGTGGGGCAGTATAAGGCAGATGTCATGCGGAATCGGGTTTTAGATATTAATCCGGACTGTAAAGTAGAGGTACATAAGTGTTTTTATCTTCCGGAAACAAAGGATCGGTTTGCATTTGCGGAATATGATTACGTCGTGGACGCCATCGACACGGTGACAGGCAAGATCCAGTTGGTTTTGCAGGCGCAGGAGGCGGGCGTCCCGATCATCAGCAGCATGGGAGCAGGAAATAAGATGGACCCGGCGGGATTTTTAGTGGCGGATATCTATGAGACTTCGGTGTGCCCGTTGGCAAAGGTGATGCGCAGGGAATTGAAAAAACGGAAGGTAAAACGCTTAAAGGTGGTCTATTCTAAGGAAAAGCCATTAAAGCCGTTAGCGGATATGTCGGTTAGCTGCAGGCAGCACTGTATCTGTCCTCCGGGGGCGCAGCATAAATGTACCGAGCGCAGGGATATTCCCGGTTCAACTGCATTTGTTCCATCGGCAGCGGGGCTTTTGATTGCATCGGAGGTCGTTAAGGATTTGATCCGGGAGCCTTTTTTAAAGGCAAGGAAAGAAGCGGAAACAGCGGGAGAATGAGGTATGTATCAAAAGACGTTGGAAGATTTGGAAGCGGATCACAGAGAGAAGCTGATTTTGGATCTGCGCAGCGCAGAAGAGTTTGCAAAAGAAACCTATCCTTCGGCTAAGAATCTGTATTGGGAAGAGTTTGAAGAGCATTTGCAGGAACTTCCGAAGGACAGGCCGGTGTATCTGCTGTGCTATACTGGACAGAAAAGCGGAGAACTGGCGGAAGAATACGAGGAGCTGGGATATGAGATTTACAGCATTGAGGGAGGTTTCCGTGCCTATACAAGGGAAAAGTTAAAAAAGCTGATGGAAGATGAGAAGGAGCGCGGAAACAGAGCGGCGGATATTGAGCGGAGCATTATCAAGAAGTTCCGCAAGGAGATTTGGCGGAAATTTACCAAAGCAATCAATGAATATGAGCTGATTAAAGACGGGGATAAGATTGCCGTCTGTATTTCCGGCGGAAAAGATTCTATGTTGATGGCAAAGCTGTTTCAGGAGCTTTTGCGGCATGGAAAGAAAAATTTTGATCTGGTATTCCTTGTCATGAATCCGGGTTATAATGAAATCAACTATCAGACGATTGTAAAGAATGCAGAGCTGTTGAATGTCCCGATTACTGTTTTTTCCACGGAAATTTTTGATGCTGTGGCGGACATTGAGGATTCCCCGTGCTATCTCTGCGCAAGGATGAGGCGGGGATATCTGTACAGCAGGGCGAAAGAGCTTGGCTGCAATAAAATTGCCCTGGGGCATCATTTTGACGACGTGATTGAGACGATTCTGATGGGAATGCTTTACGGGGCGCAGATCCAGACCATGATGCCCAAGCTCCACAGCACGAATTTTGAAGGGATGGAGTTAATCCGCCCGATGTACCTCATCCGGGAAGAGGATATTATTCACTGGGCGGAATATAATAAGCTGCATTTTATCCAGTGCGCCTGCCGTTTTACGGAGCACTGCGCTTCCTGCGGCGGGACGGAAAAAGGCTCGAAACGGGCGGAGGTGAAAGAACTGATCCGGGAGCTGGTAAAAGGGAACCCTTCCGTTGAGAAAAATATCTTCCGCAGTGTGGAAAATGTGAATTTAAATATGGTGATTGAATATAAAAAAGACGGGGTCAGGCATCATTTTCTGGATGCTTATTGAATATTACAGTTTGTGTGAAAAAAGAAAAACTGTTACGATTTTTTGAAGGGACAAAATTTTTTACTTGCAATATACCCCTATGGGGTATATAATAGGTTCAGTGGTTGATAAATATTTCATGGAAACAGGAAAGGAGGCTTTATGGAGGAACAAACATGCTGCTGCCATAAGACAAAGGAGCGCACGGAAGAGGAGTATAAGGATCTGATCCACCGCCTGAACCGGATTGAGGGGCAGATCCGGGGCATCCGCGGCATGGTGGAGAAGAATGCCTACTGTACGGATATTTTAACCCAGGTCCAGGCGGCAACGGCTGCCTTAAACAGTTTTAATAAAGTGCTGCTGGCAAACCATATCAAAACCTGTGTGACAAGGGATATTAAAGAAGGAAAGGAAGAAACGGTGGATGAGCTGGTGGCTGTGCTTCAAAAACTGATGAAATAGCTGCATAAATCGGAAAATGACAGGAAAAGATAGGAGGAGACAGTATGGGGACGGTGATTGTAGCGGTTTTGCTGGCTGCGGTGGTATTTTTTGCCGTCAGAAGCAGCCTGCCGCATTTTAGAGGGGAAGGCGGCTGCTGCGGCGGCAGCGGGGAGAAGCCGGAGAAAAAGAAGCTGGAAGGAAAGGAAATTGCAGAGAAGATTGTCCACATTGAAGGGATGCACTGTGAACACTGCAAAAACAGCGTGGAATCTGCGATTAACCGGCTGGAAGGCGCTGTAGCGCATGTTTCCCTGAGAAAGAAGTTTGCAGTTGTGAAAATGGACAGGATGATTTCCGATGAAGAGCTGCGCACGGCAGTAGAGGGCGCTGCTTTTAAAGTAACGGGAATTGAAAGAAAACAGTGAGGAGATGGGAAAATTGGAGCAGTATACAGTGACAGGCATGAGCTGCGCAGCCTGCAGCGCAAGGGTGGAAAAAGCGGTATCGGCCGTTGCAGGCGTTCAGTCCTGCTCGGTCAGCCTGCTGACAAATTCTATGGGAGTGGAAGGACAGGCGGCGCCGGACGCCATAATCCGTGCCGTGGAGCAGGCGGGGTACGGAGCTTCCTTAAAAGGAGCGGCCAATAAGCAAAGCTCCCTGCCGGAAGCAGAGGATTCCTTAAAGGACAGGGAAACCCCGGTCTTAAGGAAGAGGCTGTTATCTTCTATCGGTTTTTTGCTTGTGCTTCTGTATTTTTCTATGGGGCATATGTTCGGCCTGCCTGTTCCGGTATTTTTTGAGGGAAACCCGGTGGCTTTGGGATTGCTGCAGTTATTGCTGACAGTGGTAATTATGGTGATTAACCAGAAGTTTTTTATTAACGGGTTCAAAAGCCTGTTCCGGCGTTCCCCGAATATGGATACTTTGGTGGCGCTCGGTGCAAGCGCGGCATTCCTTTACAGTACCTATGCCCTGTTTGCCATGACAGGGGCGCAGGCAGTTGGGGATTCAGAGCGGGCTATGCAGTATATGCATGAATTTTATTTTGAATCTGCGGCGATGATCCTTTCCCTGATTACGGTGGGGAAGATGCTGGAGGCACGTTCTAAAGGAAAGACCGTGGACGCTTTAAGAAGCCTGATGAAATTAGCGCCGAAGACGGCTGTGGTTTTGAAGTATGGACAGGAGACAGAGGTTCCTGTTGAGGAAGTCTCCAAAGATGATATTTTTCTGGTGCGTCCCGGGGAAAATATCCCGGTGGACGGGATTATTCTGGAAGGGGAGAGCGCAGTCAATGAATCTGCTCTGACAGGGGAAAGCATTCCCGTGGATAAGGCGGAGGGCGACAGAGTAAGCGCGGCAACCCTGAACCAGTCCGGTTTTTTGAAGTGCAGGGCAGTCCGGGTCGGCGAGGATACAACGCTTTCCCAGATTATTAAAATGGTCAGCGATGCGGCGGCTACCAAAGCACCTATTGCCAAAATTGCCGATAAGGTTTCCGGCGTCTTTGTCCCGGTCGTAATTGCCATTGCAGTCATTACGATGGTGATCTGGCTGCTTGCCGGGCAGAGCGTGGGCTTTGCGCTGGAGCGGGGCATTTCCGTCCTGGTGATTAGCTGCCCGTGTGCGCTTGGCCTTGCGACTCCGGTGGCGATTATGGTTGGGAACGGTCTTGGCGCAAGGAACGGCGTCATGTTTAAGACGGCGGCTTCGTTAGAGGAGACCGGGCGGGTGCAGATAGCTGCATTGGATAAAACCGGGACGATTACGAAAGGGGAGCCGCAGGTAACGGGAATCTTTCCTGACGGAGTGGCGGAGGAGACGCTGCTGTATTATGCAAACGCCCTGGAGAGAAAAAGTGAGCATCCCCTGGCGAGGGCGGTTCTTGCCTATGCGGAGGAAAAGGGGATAGAATATGCGGAGGTTTCTGAATTTAAGGCGCTGCCGGGAAACGGGCTGTCAGCAGTCCTGAAAGGGGAAACACTGATTGGGGGAAATTATTCGTTTCTTAAGAAAAATATCAGCGGGCTGGAAGAGCGGTTCCCGGAGCTGAAAGGACAGGCGGAGGCTCTGGCGGAAGAAGGAAAGACGCCGCTGTTCTTCGCAAAGGGAGAGCAGTTCCTGGGAATGATTGCCGTTGCGGATGTTATCAAAGAGGACAGCCCGCAGGCGGTGAAAGAGCTTCAGAACATGGGAATCCATGTGGTGATGTTAACCGGGGATAATGAGAAGACGGCGAAAGCAATTGGGGCGCAGGCGGGCGTTGACGAGGTCATTGCGGGCGTTCTGCCGGACGGCAAGGAAAGTGTAATCCGTTCCTTAAAGAAAAAAGGGAAAACGGCAATGGTCGGGGACGGAATCAACGATGCCCCGGCGCTTACCAGGGCGGATATCGGCATTGCGATTGGAGCAGGGACCGATATTGCGATTGACGCGGCGGATGTCGTACTGATGAAAAGCCGTTTAAGCGATGTTCCGGCTGCGATCCGCTTAAGCCGGGCGGTTTTGAGGAATATCCATGAAAACCTGTTCTGGGCGTTCTTTTATAATGTGATTGGGATTCCGCTGGCGGCAGGCGTTTATATCCATGCCTTTGGCTGGCGTCTGAACCCGATGTTTGGGGCAGCAGCGATGAGCCTGTCAAGCTTCTGCGTAGTAACTAATGCCTTACGGCTGAATCTGTTCCATATGGCAGACAGCAGTAAAGATAGAAAGATCAAAAAGAAAATCAATCAGAAAACGGAGGAAATGAACATGGAAAAAACAATGAAAATCGAAGGAATGATGTGCGGGCACTGTGAGGCAAGGGTAAAGAAATGTTTAGAGGCTCTTGCGGGGGTGGATTCTGCACAGGTAAGCCATGAAAAAGGGACGGCGGTGCTTACGTTAAATGCGGAAGTGGATGATGCTGTCCTGAAAAAGGCGGTAGAAGATCAGGACTATAAGGTGCTTGAGATTCAGTAAAAAACGCAGGTTTTATAAAAGGGGCTGCTGCAATAAGGAATCTGTAAGTTTCCCTGTTGCGGCGGCCCCTTTTCTGCCAGAAGCGGGATTTAGGTCAAATCAAACTGATGAACCATAGTATTTAACCTTGCTGCCTGGTTTGCAAGCTCTTCGGAAGTAGCGGAGCTTTCCTGGGCAATCGCGGAATTGTCCTGGATGCCCTGTGAAATGTCCTCAATTCCAAGCCGGATCTGTTCCATATTGGTTGCCTGGATGGTTGCATTATTTGCCGTCTTGCGGATCAGGGCGTTGACGTTTTCAATCGCCTTGACGGAATCCTTCAGAGAGGAAACCACGTCTTTTGCAATTTCATTTCCATGATTGATTTCTTCAATGGAAACATTAATCAGATCCCTGGTAGTCGTAGCGGCCTGGGAGCTTTCATCCGCAAGTTTCCCGATTTCGCTCGCGACAACGGCAAAGCCTTTTCCGACATCCCCGGCACGCGCCGCTTCAATGGAAGCGTTCAGTGCAAGGAGGTTTGTCTGATCCGCAATTTCCTCAATCGTATGGATAATGCTGACAACCTGTCTGGAGGTGTCGCTGATCTTATCCATAGCCTGCATCATCAGGTTCATCTGCTGCTGGCTGTGATCCACGATGGAAGTAACGCGGTCGGTTTCCTTTGCAGACTGTTCTGCTTCCCTGCGGCTTGCCTGGATCTGTTCCGTAAAGGAAGAGGAGGTTGCCACTAATTCCTCTACGGCAGCCGCCTGATCGACGGAGCTTTCTGCGAGCCCCTGCCCGGCATTGGCAAGATCATCCGCGCCGGAGGATACTAAATCTGCGCTTTTATTGATTCCTTCCATAACGCCGATCATAGAGGCGGAAATATTCAGAAGGGCATCTTTTAATTTACGGAACTCGCCCACATAATCATTCTTTAACTCAACCTTTAGTTTGCCATTGCTGATCTGCGTCAGGACTTCCGCCAGCTCGTCAATATAGACGATATATTCTTTCAGCCGATCAACGGTCCTGCTGATCGAATCTCCAAGCTCGCCGATCTCGTCATGGGTGGTGATAACAAGCTCAACGTCCAAATCACCGTCAGCCAGCTTCTGCGCTGTTTTGTTAAGCTCCAGGATTGGCTTCGTGATGTTGTCTGCGGTTTTGCGGATTCCCATCAAAATGATAAAGATACCGACAGCAAAGACAATCAGAAGAATAATGATAGTATAAATCAGTGCAGAAAAATACTCTAAAGAAGGCATATTGCTGAGGACGGTAAAGCTGGTGTCCCCGACTTCCATAATATAGCCGTACTTTGTGCTGCCATTGATCTTATATTTTAGAAACTCAGAAGTATCGTTCTGGAAAGCGTTAACTACATTCTGGGAAATGCTTATTTCGGAAATATTTTTCTGGATAATGCTTTCATCCGGATGATAAATAATAGATCCGCCTTTGGAAAAGAGAATGACATAGCCGTTATTTCCGATGACACACTGCTTCATTACTTCGCTGACATGGGACAGGGAAATGTCAATTCCGGCAACGCCGAGGAAACCGCCGCCTGCGTCATGAATCGGGGCAACTGCGCTTAAGATGGTAAGGCCGGTGCTGGAGTCAATATAAGGCTCTGTCAGGACGGCGTTTCCGGCCTTTGCATCGTTATACCACGGGCGCGTCGTAATATCCCAGTCTGCGCCGGAAGTGAAATCGTCGGACTGCGTAATCATACTGGCGTCGTCGTCGGCAATCCAGGTCGCCAGGATATTATCCGGATCGATTGCGGCGATATTGACAAGATCTTCATGTAAGGACTGGAAACTGGAGTGGTTTAAAAGGCTTGCGCCCGCTCCGGTATCCTCCATGATCTGCCGGACAGCAGGATTGGCCGCCATCTGCTCTGCCATTCGTATGTACTTGTCAAAGAAGTCTGCTAATTCGTATGCGGTGGATTCGGATTCTAGAGTTAATTCAGATTTCTTGCTTGATAGAACCGTAGAACGGACGATTAAGAGCGTTACAACTGCTACGATTAGAAAAATAACGAATACATTTCTTCCAACTTGCAGCATGATTTTAGATGCAATCTTTCGATCAGACTGCCTTAGTTTTTTTTGTTTCTCCCCCATTTTTTACACCCTTGTACCTTTCTGGCATACAGCCTGTGTGAATAAATTGTTACCAAGTTTCAGTTTATCATAACCAAAAGGCGATTGCAATGATTTTTGTGGGAAATGAGCGGTTAATTTTTCGCAAAATTTACCAAACCGGAGCGGAAGCCGGGCTGTAATCAAAATTGACAAAAAACCGGGAATATGCTATGCTTTTTCCTATGGAAATCTAAGAAAGGAGCAGCCAAAAACGTTTATTGGCATGGTAGGTTATGGAAAGTATTTACAGAGATTGTACGCTGGATCAGGTAAGTGAAGGTGATATTGGAAAAGAGATTAAAATTGCGGGATGGCTGGAGAATATCCGCGATCATGGCGGCGTGTCATTTATTGATGTCAGGGATATGTATGGCGTAATGCAGGTGGTAATGCGCAATACCAGCCTGCTGCATGGTTTAAATAAGGAAGATTGTATCAGCGTGACCGGCGTGGTGGAACAGAGGGACGAGGAAACGTATAACCCGAAAATCCCGACCGGGACGATTGAGCTGGAAGCGCATGAAGTAGAGATTCTGGGAAAAGTATATACCCAGCTCCCGTTTGAAATTGCCACATCCAAAGAAATCCGGGAGGATCTCCGTCTGAAATACCGTTATCTTGACTTAAGGAACCGGAAGGTAAAGGATACGATGATTTTCCGTTCCAAAGTGATTAGTTTCCTTCGGGAAAAGATGACACAGATGGGATTCTTGGAAATCCAGACCCCGATTCTGTGCGCGTCTTCCCCGGAGGGCGCGAGGGATTATATCGTGCCTTCCCGGAAATATAAGGGAAAGTTCTATGCCCTGCCGCAGGCGCCGCAGCAGTATAAGCAGCTTTTGATGGTATCGGGATTTGATAAATATTTCCAGATTGCGCCGTGCTTCCGGGACGAGGATGCGCGCGCGGACCGCTCGCCGGGAGAATTTTACCAGCTTGACTTTGAAATGAGCTTTGCGACGCAGGAGGATGTGTTTAAAGCCGGGGAGGAAGTGCTTTCTGCCACATTTGAGAAATTTGCGCCGGAAGGCTTTGCCGTGACGAAGGCGCCGTATCCGGTCATCAGTTACCAGCAGGCTATGCTTGCGTTCGGAACGGACAAGCCGGATTTAAGAAACCCGCTCCGCATTATAGATGTCACGGAGTTTTTCCAGAGATGCACGTTTAAGCCGTTCCATAAAAAGACGGTCCGGGCTGTCAATGTCCATGCAAAGCTGTCCAAAGGCCAGCATGAGAAGCTGTTAAAGTTTGCGCAGTCCATCGGCATGGGCGGTCTTGGCTATCTGGAGGTATTGGAGGATCGTTCCTATAAGGGGCCGATTGACAAATTCATTCCGGAAGAGATGAAGAAAGAGCTGGCGGATTTGGCGGGACTTTCCGCCGGGGATACGATTTTCTTTATCGCGGATAAAGAGGAGCGGGCAAATTTATATGCAGGCCAGATCCGCACGGAACTTGGCGAACGCCTTGATCTGATTGAAAAGAACGCATATCGGTTCTGTTATATCAATGATTTCCCGATGTTTGAACGGGACGAGGAGACAAAGAAAATCGGGTTCACGCATAATCCGTTTTCCATGCCGCAGGGCGGTCTTAAGGCTCTTATGGAGAAGGATCCGTTAGAAATCCTTGCTTATCAGTACGACATTGTATGCAACGGCGTGGAGCTTTCTTCCGGCGCTGTCAGAAACCACGATATGCAGATTATGGTAAAGGCATTTGAGATTGCAGGCTATGATGAGGAAGTCCTGAAAGAAAAGTTTGGGGCATTGTATCATGCCTTCCAGTTTGGCGCGCCGCCGCACGCAGGCATGGCGCCGGGCATTGACCGTATGATTATGCTGCTTAGAAATGAGGAAAATATCCGGGAAGTCATTCCGTTCCCGATGAGCGGTACGGCGCAGGATTTGATGTGCGGCGCGCCGAATGAAGTGACGGAGCAGCAGTTGCGGGAAGTTCATATTAAGGTAAGACAGTAAAATTTTAGCGGGATTTTGAGGCTATCGCAGAAACGGATGGAAATTCGTAAGGCGGTAGCCTTTTTTTAAGATTTGTATAAAAAAATTTTTGATTGCCATTTACTGTCAGAAATGTTACAGTATAACAGGAAGCAGTAAGGAATAAGTATTGAAGGAAAGGAAAAGCTGAGGATATAGCATGGTATAGATTATGAAAAACGGAAAAAAGTGGGGCTTGCTTTTTCTTGTACTTGTAGCTTTGACAGTGTTTGCCGTCGTATCGCAGAGTGAGAATTTTTCGTTTGCGCAGTTTCAGGACACGCTGAAGCATTCGTCTCCCGGCTGGATGTTAGCGGCGGCGGTAAGCATGGCGGGATTTATTTTCTTTGAAGGGATGGCAATTCTTTGTATCCTCAGAGTTTTTGGATATCAGAAAGGGTTCGGCAGGGGATTTTTATATTCGGCGGCGGATATTTATTTTTCCTCGATTACGCCGTCGGCGACAGGCGGGCAGCCTGCGAGCGCTTATTTTATGATGAAGGATGAGATTCCGGGAGCGGTCGTGACAATATCGTTAGTGGCGAACATGATTATGTATACTTTGGCGTTGCTGACGGTTGGGACGGCGGGAATGGCGTTAAGACATGAGCTGTTTTTTCATTTTCATCTGCCGAGCCGGATCTTCATTGCGCTTGGCTATGTGATTTTATGGGGTTTGGCGATCGCTTTTTGTATGCTGATTGTGAAACCGAGGATTTTGGAGAGGATCTGCCTGTTTTTTTTAAGGCTTGGAAAAAAGATACGCCTTATCAAAAATGAAAGCCAGAAAAGAAAAGCGGTTTACCATGCCATGAAAGAATACCGTCAATGTGCGGCTGTCATGGCAGATCATAAGTTTATTTTTGTTATGGCGTTTCTTTTTAATTTACTGCAGCGTATTTCCCAGATTACCGTGACCTTTTTTGTCTATCTGGCGATTGGCGGCAAAGTGAAAACGGCAATAGACATCTGGTTTGTCCAGGGCTTTGTGGCAGTCGGCACTTACAGCGTCCCGATTCCGGGCGGGATGGGCGTGGCGGATTATTTATTGCTTGACGGCCTGGGAAATTTTATGGAAGAAGCAGGGGCTGTCAATCTGGAGTTAATCAGCAGGGGGCTGTCCTTTTATGTCTGCATGGCGGTAAGCGCGTTTACGGTATTTTTAGGGATGTTTTGTATCATGAAGAAAAAGAGGGGCTCTAAAAAGTGATAGAAAATAAAAAATATTCGTCCTGTTTCCAGTCTCCGATAGGGGAGCTTACGGCGGTGAGTGACGGGGAGCATATTGTCGGCCTGTGGATCAGCGGACAGAAATATTTTGCCGGGACGGTAAAAGAGGATATGGAAGAATCGCCGGGGCTGCAGATATTCCGGGATGCAAAGGACTGGCTTGACCGTTATTTTGCCGGGAAAAGGCCGCATCCCCTGGAGCTTCCCCTTGCGCCCTGTGGCAGTGAATTCCGTCATATGGTTTGGGATCTTCTTTGTGAAATCCCTTATGGAGAAGTGACTTCCTATGGAGAGATTGCAAAAAAGATTGCGTTAAAAACAGGAAAAAAATCCATGTCCGCCCAGGCTGTCGGCGGCGCCGTCGGGCATAATCCGATTTCTATTATTATCCCATGCCACAGGGTAATTGGAAAAAACGGGGATCTTACCGGATATGCGGGAGGGCTGGAGATAAAAAGAACATTGCTTGCCCTGGAAGGATTTGATGTTAAAAATTTTGTAAATAAAAACGGGGAAGCGGGATGGAAAATTTAAAAAAATTTTTTCAGGCATTTTCAGAGCTCAAAGGTTTTGATAACTGGATGATTGGGAAAATTATCATAAAACAGCAGGAAGAAATTCCGGATATTGCAGAAAAAGGAATTGTCTGCCGGATAAAAAAAAGAAAACAGCGCTTTGCCGTTCTGTATGCAGAAGGGCAGGGAATTTTGATAGAGGTATTTCTGTTAAAACCGGGCGGTTCCGGGAAAGAAAAGATACGGAAAAGTCCGCCGGAGGGTTTGGAAAAGGGGATTTCCAGAAGTTTTTCCAAAGAGGAGATCCTTGCTTTTGTCAGGGAAACAGGGGATAGCAATCCGATCCATGATTCAGAAATTCCGGTAGTGCCGGGATTTTTGATGCTGGAATGGCTTTGGGAACTGTATCTGGTGCAGGAGATGATTTTTTATCAGCCTGTTTACGCAGGAGAGGAACTTACCCTGTATTTTCATCAGGAAACAAAGGGCTGTTATGCCGTTTCCGATCATATTTGCTGGGAAGCGAAAGGAAAAGGAAAGAGTGGAAAATAAATGTTAAGGGAAAATGTGAATAGGGTATATATCCTTAGCGGCGTCAGAAGCTATATCGGCGTGGAAAACGGGATGTACCGCCATATTCCTGCGGAAATCTTAGGGGCGGCAGTCTTAAAAAAGGCGGCGGAGCCGTATCCGCTGGAGGAGATTGATTTGATTCTTGGCGGCAATGCCGCCGGAGCCGGGGGAAATATCACAAGGCTTGCCATGCTGGAGGCGGGGCTTCCTTCGGATATCCCGGCAGTTACGGTAGATTTGCAGTGCGCCTCCGGGCTGGAAAGTATTGTGATGGCGGCGGCGAAGATAAAAAGCGGGATAGCTGATTTTGTCATCGCGGGAGGGTTAGAAAGCAGCTCAACCGCTCCAAGAAGGGCGTATAATAAAAATCACCCGGATTATGATCGGTACGGCGGGGAAGCGGGTTTCTATAAAACGGCAAAATTTGTGCCGGGGGAACATACGATGACGGCAATGTTAGAGGGCGCGGAGGATACGGCGCGGTCTATGGGATTTTGCAGGGAGGATTTGGATCGGTGGGTCCTCCGCAGCCACAGGCTGGCGAAGGAAACAAGGGAGTCGGGAATGCTGCGGGATATCCTGGTAACGGTGGCAAAGGCGGAGGATGAGGGCATCCGGGACCGTATGAACGAGCGGCTGTTAAAGCGCCTGCCCTGTGTTTTGAAAAACGGGAAATTCATCACTGCCGCCAATTCCTGCCTTACCAATGACGGAGCGGCGTTCCTTGCGCTTTGCTCCGAAAATTATTGCAGGAAACATGGAATTTCTCCAAAGGCAGAAGTGTTAGACGCAGTCTTGGCAGGCTCAGATCCGCGGATGAGCCCGAAATCGGCAAATGCCGCAATAGAAAAATTGCTGCAAAGGAATCAACTGTCAGAAAAAGAAATTGATATCTTTGAATGCAATGAGGCATTTTCTGTCATTGATGAATTATTTGCCCGGAACTATCCGGATGCCGTGGATCGGTATAATATTTTGGGCGGCGCTTTGGCCTATGGGCATCCTTATGGGGCGTCCGGCGCAGTCATCACATTACATGCCATAAAAGCGCTGGAAAAAGTAAATGGGAAGCTGGCGGTATGCGCTGTTGCGGCGGCAGGAGGCGTCGGGACGGCAGCCTTAATTAACATTTATATAAGAAAGGGATGGTAATTTATGAAGGTTCTTCTGATTAATGGCTCTCCTCATGCAAATGGGAATACTTACATTGCTCTGCATGAGATGGAAACGGTATTTGCAGGGGAAGGGATCGAAACGGAGATGATTTCTGTCGGCAGCAGGGATATCCGGAGCTGCATTGCCTGCAATACCTGTTACGAAAAAGGAAAATGCGTTTTTGAGGATGAGGTGAATGAGGCAGCAAAGAAATTTGAAGTCTGTGACGGACTTGTGGTGGGAAGTCCGGTTTATTATGGCTCTGCCAATGCGACGCTGGTGGCATTCTTAACCCGGCTGTTTTACAGTACGCATTTTGACAAGACCATGAAGGTTGGCGCCTGCGTTGTAGCTGCCAGAAGAGGCGGCCTGTCCGCAGCGTTTGATGAATTAAATAAATTCTTTACCATTTCCGGAATGCCGGTTGCCTCCGGGCAGTATTGGAACAGTATCCACGGCAGACTTGCAGGGGAAGCCAGACAGGATGCGGAAGGGCTGCAGGGAATGCGGACACTTGCCAAAAATATGGCTTTTCTGATGAAGAGCGTTGCACTAGGGAAAGAAAAGTACGGTCTGCCGGAAAAAGAAGAGAGAGTTTCCACGAATTTTATAAGGTAATGGCTGTATATAAATAATTAAAGAAAGGTTTGAATGAAATGACAGAGAATATAGAAGTTTTGACGCACAGCAGTATCCGGATTACGGGAAAGGAAACGATTTATATTGATCCGTACCGTATTTCTGAAGAAACGCATGATGCCGATATTATTTTGATTACCCACGATCATTTCGATCATTTTTCACCGGAGGATATTGAGAAAATCATAAAGCAGAATACAAAATTTGTGGTTCCTGAAAAAATGGGAAAGAAAATTGCTTCCGTCAGCCGTTCCCCTGAAAATGTGGCGGTGGTAAAGCCGGGAATGAAGCTGGAGGTTGGCAGCATCACAGTAGAGACGGTTGCCGCCTATAACAACTTAAAGCCGTTTCATCCGAAAAAAGACGGCTGGGTGGGATATCTCCTTACGGTCAATCATGTTGTCATTTATATTGCCGGGGATACGGATATTACCAAAGAAAATAAATCCGTGGCCTGCGACGTAGCGCTTGTTCCGATTGGAGGGACGTATACTATGAATGCGAAAGAGGCGGCGGAGCTTGTTAACAGCATTCGCCCGAAAGCGGCGATCCCAATCCACTACGGAAGCGTGGCGGGAACAAAGGCAGAGGAGGATGTTTTCCGAAAATCTGTGGACAGCTCCATTCCGGTAGAAATTAAAATGCAGAAATATTGAAAAAGTTAAGAAAAAAATAAGGAGTGTTTTTTTATGTATTGGAAGACATTTTGGAAGTTTTTTTTGGCTGCGGCAGTCCTGCTTGGGCTTACGGCGTGTTCAGGAAAGGAGGATGCTGAGAAATCTACCAATACGGAGTATGTTTATCAGATGGAAAAAGCGCAGGAAGTAAAGATACAGGAAACATGTTTTCAGAGTTTTTCCCATGTGCTGCAAAAAAACGGGAAGGTTTACTTGTTTTATTCGGAAAGACCGGAGGAAAACCATGTCATGATCTCCTGTGATGTGGACGGAAATAATATTGCAAAAACGGAATTAAAAGAATTGGAAGGGATCGGGATTTATGGTATTTTCATAGACGATCAAAAGGATTTTCGTTTGCTGGCGGAAAAAGACGATCAGATTTTTTTGTACACAATGGAGGAAACGGGCGAAGTGAGCAGCAGTATTTCCCTGAATTTAAAACAGGCGGAATATGTAAACAGTATGGCGTTCCTTGATAAAAAGAGTTATTTCTTAAAAGAAAAGGAAATCCTTGTGTTTGATAAAAAAGGCGCGCCTGCAGGAACTTATGGCAGGAGAGAGGCTGTTTATGATCTGTTTTTAAATGACGGAAACCTTTATATTTACGGTGAAGGGGAAGGCAGCGATGATGGAAAGACGGGCTTTCAGGAGTTTGATCCGGAAACAGGAAAATTTGGGGAATTTTTTGATTTTGGGGAGTATAAGCCGGGAGGCTTTGTCGTTGGAACAGAAAAAAGCAAGGTCTATTTAGCAAATGATACTGCCGTATATTCCTATGATTTTTCAGACGGGGCATTAAAGAAAGAGTTTGAATGGCTGAGGATTGGACTGAATTACCAGAACATAAAATCCTTTTTATTTATGGGAGACGGAAATTTTCTTGCCGTTACCGGGGAAGAGGATGGCGCCGGGGAAACTAATGTAAAATTTGCCATGATCCGTAAGGTGGATGCGAAAGAGGCGGAAAATACGAAAATTGTAACATTAGATACTCTGGGGCTGAGTACGGAATTGGAAAAGGAAATCCTTGCTTTTAACGAGGAACAGGATGATATTACGGTGGCAGTTAACGATTATTCCGGTTATGAAGATCCGTGGACAAAAATGCAGATGGATCTTACTATGGGCGTTGTGCCGGATATCATTGATTTGGGATATGAAATCTCCATAGAAATGTTGGCGGAAAAAGGGCTGCTTGCGGATTTATATCCGTTGATGGAAAAGGACAGCAAAGTAAAAAAGGAGGATTTTATTCCTTCCGTATTAAATGCGATGGAGATAGACAAAAAACTGTATACCATGGGAGACTGGTTTTATATCAATGCGCTTGCCGCAGGGAAGAAAACGGTTGGGGAAAGCGAAGGCTTTACGACGGAGGAAATGCTTGCGTTATATGGAACGAAAAAAGAGATGACATTTTGTAATTATGTTTCCAAAGAGGCTCTTTTGTCCGATATTTTTTATAACGGCAGCTATCTTGATTATTCAGAGAAAAAAGCTTATTTTGATACCAGGCAGTTTACAGACTGGATGGAGTTCCTCAAAGAACTTCCGGAGAATGCAGGGCAGGATGCAGAAGAGAAAGAGACGTTTTTCTTATGCCCGATTTCTGCCATGAACCATATGACGGATATCCGGAATTATGAGAAATTATTCAAAGGACAGGGAGGGCTTGCCATTATGAGTTATCCTTCCGAAGATAAAAATAACCAGCTTTCGATGAGTTTTGCCATTAACGGCAGCCCCTTGCTTGCGATTACACAGCAGTGCATTCAGAAAGATGCGGCATGGACTTTCGTGAGGCGTTTTCTTACTTATGATTATCAGAAAAACGGAGGCAATGTTATCTGCCCTTTTCCGACAAGACAGGATGTTTTTGAGGAAAAACTGGCGGAGGCCATGACGGAATCCTTTACGGATGACGACGGGAAAAAGGTGAAACCGCTGAGCAAAAAAGAAGCGGAAATTTTACGCTCCATGGTTTCCCGTGTCGGCATTTATGCAAGGCAGGATCAGGAAAGGGAAAAAATATTTGACATCGTCATGGAAGAAATGGAAGCCTATTTTGCAGGGGATAAAACGGCGGAGGAGACGGCAGAGCTGATACAAGGCAGGGCAGAGCTTTACCTGAGTGAAAGATTTGGTTAAAAAATAAGGGGAAAAAGGATTTTTTTCTGCGACCATGTCAGATTCCTCCTTTTGGACGCAAAAAAGCGCATGGTTTACAATTTGCTGTTCCGTGCGCTTTTACGCTGTTATTTTGATATTAAATTGTTTTGCCGATTACGCTAACTGCATAACCTCGGTTTCGATTTCTTTTAATTCATCAAAAGATAATGCTGGAACACAATCCGCAATATCTTCCAATGACATTTTACCTTTTTTTATCAATCTTTCGGCTGTTTCTCTGTCTTTATCGTGAGTAATCTTATGAGTAATCTTATCAGTAAGAGTATTTTCCATATCTTTCCAATATGTTTTCATTATCTGCTCATCATCAAATAAACTCATCATAATCGTCACAACCTCCTTTTCTCTGCTAATCAAATATTCTTTTAAGACATTCCTGTCCTTGCAAATACGGATTGTTTCTCTAACTGTCTGCTCTGTCATTCCATGCAGCTTTCTTTGTTCATCAAAAACTTTACAGAAAATAATATATTGATTGATAATATCCTCTGTGTCGCTCTCATAGATGACCTTTGCTTTTATCTCAATATCTATATCTGCACCGTCAAAAAATTCTTTGGACAGCGATATTGTATCGGATTTTCTGCCCTTATTGCCTGTGTAGATGATATATAATTCCGGCCTGGGCATTTTAACCTTTGTACTCTTATACAGGCTTTGTGATGTCCTTTCGAAATATTCATGATAACTCTGTGCTAAATACAACAGTATTCTAATTAAAATGTTTACCGTCCAACTCGATTGCGCCTCTAACAACAAAAGCAACCTATTGTTATCCACCATTATGCCCAAATCATTATAGAGATTATCAGTCAATACATTGTCTATCGTTACAATATCCAGCGTGTCCTCTGTTGCGTCCTTATCCTCTGGATGCAATGTTTTATACAATTTCAGCAAGTTCTTTTTATCCTGGAAAAGGTCTAAAAACACACTGTTTTTTGCGGTACGTTTTGCCTTGACTTCCTGTGTCTGCTTTGTATTGTCCGACACCTTATCACCTCGGTTTCTTAAAATCTGTGCCAGTAGATATATAGATTACTCCTGCCACACTTCCATTATACATAAAAGTGCTTGTGTTTACAATAAAATTCGCATAAAATTTCTTCCTCCCTCCGTTTAGTCCTGCTCTGTTACTAAAAAAAAGAAATATTTGTGAAATCTGATGTTTTTTTTGTCAGATTGTGCTATAATCGGCAGCAGTAATTTATCTTTGGAGGGATGATGGTATGGCTTTTAGGAAAACAGGGACAGTAAAGGGAAGCGTATCCTTTTTTGTGGCTGTCTGTATTATGGTGATCATTGTTGTTTCACAGATTTCTGTCAGTGTGGTGGTGGGAAAAATACTGGTTCAGGACAGTAAAACAGAACTGTGGTCGGAGGCGGAGGAGAATGCGGATATTATTAACGGCTGGATGGAGAGGCAGGCGGATATTCTTACGACGATGAAAAACAGCCTGGTTTATCTGAATGATACGGATCATGAAAAGATTATGGATTATCTTAATCTTAACCTGAGTGAGAATGAAGATGCCCTGATGTATTATGTATGTTTTGAGTATGATAAAAGCGTCCTGCCCGCCGATCATTCCAAGCTGGATCTGGACCCTACGGAACGGGTATGGTGGAAGGCGGCTATGGAAGCGGGCGGGATTGCCTATACAGAGCCGTATGTAGACTTTGCCACGGGGCAGATGATTGTCAGCGTTGCCACGCCATGTAAGATTGCCGGGAAGCAGGCGGTTGTTCTGGCGGATATTACCATTGACCATCTGGTGGAAATCGTGGAAGGGATTAGCATTGATGAAAGTACGCAGTCCTTTATGCTGGCGGCGGACGGAAGTGTCGTGACCCATGCAAATGAAGCGTTTCTGCCGAAAGAAGAGGGAAATACTATTCTTACGGACGAGGTTTCCCTGGATTTGGATATGCAGGAAGTGACGGATTTTACCGATTATGACGGCAGAGAGAAATATGTGTCTGTTGCCAATGTGGAAGCGACGCAGTGGAAAATCGGCATTACGGAAGATAAGCAGGTGATCCGCCGACATGTCATAAATTCTCTGAAGGGAATCTTTATCGGCAACATTACTTTGATGATTTTTTTCACACTGCTTTTATTTTTCAGGGTCAGCGCCATGTTAAAGCCGGTTTCCGAGATCCAGGAAGCGGTTGTCCGTATTTCAGAGGGGAATTTTAATGTCCATATTAACCAGAAGAAAGGCAGAAAGAAAAATGAGATTGATGTGCTTGAGACAGCCAGCTCAAAATTGGTAGATACGCTGTTTCATATTATTAACGATACCAATGAATTTCTGGAGAACATTGCAAAGGGCGATCTTACGATGGCGGATATGAAAGCATATCCGGGGGATTTTAATGAACTGTCAAAGTCTGTCAACGCTATCCGCAATACCCTGAATTATCTTCTGGCGCAGGTGCAGGAATCAATTTCCGGCGTAGCCAATGGCTCTAACCAGTTAATGGAAGCGGCGGATAAGCTTTCCGAGGGGACAACGTCCCAGTCTGTTTCCATACAGAAGCTGGAGCAGGATGTGGACGGGGTTGTGGAGCGTATTAACAACAATTCCGAACATTGTTCCGTAGTCAATGACAGGCTTTCAAACCTCAATGACCTGATTGGCAGCGGAAATAACGAAATGGCGGATCTGTTCCATGTCATTGAAGAAATTGAATGTATGTCTGCCGATATCAGAAAGGTGGTCGGCACGATTGAAGATATCGCATTCCAGACGAATATTCTGGCGCTTAATGCTTCTGTGGAAGCAGCGAGGGCAGGAGAGAATGGAAAGGGATTTGCCGTTGTTGCCGGGGAAGTCAGGAGCCTGGCGGAAAAATGTGCGGGAGAATCTAAAAAGACTTCCGAATTGATTGATAACTGCCTGGATAATATTAATAAAAGCAGAAAATATGCTGATCAGACTTCCCAGTGCCTGGGTGAAATTGTGGCAAATTCTGCGGAGATTTCCCAGGCATTTCAGGCGATTATGGAAGATACGTCAAGACAGGCGGAGACTGTGGAGAATATCCGCAGCGAGATTGCCAATATTGCAGACGTGGTTCTGTCCAATACGGCAACGGCACAGCAGACGGCCTCTTCCACGGAGGCGCTGTCCGGGCAGGCGCAGAAGCTGGAACAGCTTGTGAGCCAGTTTAAGGTGAGGGAAAACCTGGGAAATAGTTTGCTTCGGTGAAAGAGATATTGCGTTGTTGGAAAATCAGCTTAGAGTTTTAAAGCTGGTTATATAGGACGCAGGAGTATTGTGGAAGTTTTATCGGTTGTATTGGATTTATACGAAGGTAAAGAGGAGAGAGAAAAGATTTGCAGTTTATGATCGGGAGGGGAAGTAATTGAAGCAGCCAGAAAGGGAAATATAGAAGGCGGTGTGATGCATTATTGTGCTAACGGCTCTTTCCATAAATCCTGGAAAGTGATATAATGATTTCCGGGAGAAAGCTGTAAGGAAACAGGTTAACATGGTTTCCCTATAATATGGCATATGGGGATGAAGGAGGGATTTTATGGCAGTTTATAAGTGTTCTGTTTGTGGTTATGTGTATGATGAAGAGAAGGAGGGCGCGCCGTTTTCAGAGTTGGAGGCATGTCCTGTCTGTAAACAGCCGCCGGATAAGTTTGTGCTGGCAGAAGAAAAAAAAGAGCAGAATCCGGCAGAGAAAGCGGTATCTGTGGATAGCGGCATGGCATGTGGAATGGATTTAAGCTATGACAAAGCTTATGTGAGGCATGACAGCTCGGTGAGGTATATGGAAGAGATCCATCAGATGGCGGTCAGCGGAAAGAAGATTGACAGCGCTATGGGAACGGCGATGCCGATGCCTGGCTGGGATGATATCCTGCTTTTGGGTGCGCAGCTAAACCCGCCGCCGTTAAATGACGGAGAGCCGGTAATGACAGCTACTGTGATTGGAAAACATGCCAAGCGTCCGATGATTTTAGAGAGCCCGGTGTATATTTCCCATATGTCTTTTGGGGCATTGTCAAAGGAGATTAAAATTGCGCTGGCGAAGGGTTCTGCGATGGCGCATACGGCTGTGTGCAGTGGGGAAGGCGGCATTCTGCCGGAGGAAAAGGAATGTGCCTATCGTTATATTTTTGAATATATACCTAATAAATACAGCGTGACAGACGAAAACCTGCGGACTGCGGATGCGATTGAAATTAAGATTGGGCAGGGGACGAAGCCGGGGATGGGCGGTCATCTGCCGGGAGAGAAGGTAACGGAGGAGATTGCGGCGATCCGCGGGAAAAAGCCGGGGGAGGATATCCAGAGTCCAAGCAAGTTCCCGGAAATCAATTCCAAAGAGGATTTGAAAACTATGGTTTCCATGCTCCGCGCCCGTTCGGACGGAAGGCCGATCGGCATTAAGATTGCCGCAGGAAGGATAGAGCGGGATCTGGAATACTGCGTTTTTGCAGAGCCGGATTTTATCACTGTGGACGGAAGGGGCGGGGCAACGGCATCCAGCCCGTTATTGTTAAGGGAAGCGGCCAGTGTTCCGACGATATATGCCCTGTACCGCGCAAGGAAATATCTGGATTCGGTGCATTCGGATATTTCTCTTGTCATTACCGGAGGACTTCGGGTATCGGCAGATTTTGCCAAAGCGCTTGCTATGGGGGCGGATGCGGTTGCGATAGCCTCTGCGCCGTTGATTGCGGCAGCCTGCCAGCAGTATAAGATCTGCGGAAGCGGCAACTGTCCGATGGGGATTGCCACGCAGAATCCGGAGCTGAGGAAACGCCTGGATATTGAGGCATCAGCGCAGAGAGTGGCAAATTTCCTAAATGTTTCGCTGGAAGAATTGAAAATGTTTGCAAGGATTACGGGACATGCTTCTGTACATGAACTCAGCGTCAGTGATTTAGTGACTATTCATCGGGAAATTTCCGAGTATACCAATATTCCGCATGCGTAAATGGCAGACGTTGGAAATATATTCGCTTGAAAGCCGCCTGCGGGGATGTCTTCGGAAATAAAGGATAAGCTGTTGATTTTTTGATGGATGACAGAAAATAAGGGAGCTGTGAGGATGAAAATAGCGATTATTGAGGATGAACAGCTCCATGCGGATCTGCTTGCGGCATATCTGCGTACATGGGCGGAAAAAAACGGGGAAAGGCCGGATATTTCCGCCTTTCCAAGCGCGGAGACTTTTTTATTCGCGTGGCAGGAAGAGAAGGATTTTGACGTTTTGTTCATCGACATCCAGATGAAGGAAATGAACGGGATGGAGATGGCGAAGCGAATCCGGGCGGAGGATGAGGAGACTGCCATTGTTTTTACGACGGGGATTTCGGATTATCTGGAAGAGGGGTACGAAGTGGATGCCGTGCATTATCTGCTTAAGCCGATTAGCGAGGAAAAGATCGGGATGTGCATGGATAAGATAAAAAAGCGCAGGAAGACGGAAAATTTTCTTTTGGTGCATCATGGGGAAGAAGTGAGGAAGCTGCCGATAGAGCGGATCAATTATGTGGAGGCCAGAGGGCATGGCTGCGTTCTGGGAATCTCAGGACAGAATGGGAAGGATAAAGGGGAAAACGGCGGGGAATTTGCGGTAACGGAGAGTATCTCGGAGCTGGAAAAGGCGCTGTTTCCTTATCATTTTGTAAAATGCCACCGTTCATATCTGTGCCGGATTGCGGGAATCCACCATATTGATAAAAAGGAGATTTTTTTTGATGACGGCAGCCATATTCCGGTCAGCCGGAGGCTGTACGGGGAAATCAACCGGGCGTTTATTGAATATTTCAGAAAGTTATAGAAAAAAATGATTTTTGTTTTGCACGGTTTTCTGCGCCGGATTTGCGCTGTGTAAGCAGTAAAATTCCGACGCAGATTTGTGCGCATTTTAGCGGTATGGCAGGAGGAAGGAAGCAGATGAAAACAGGGCTGATAGTGGCAGGGATTGTTTTCTTTTTTTTGATTGCGGCGGCGTCTGTCCGGTTTTATATCGACAGGCTTGTGGACAGGCGTACCCTGCTCTATCAGAGCGATTTGATGGAAAAGCACTGTGCAGAGGTGGAAAATATGTACCGCCAGACGCGGGGATGGCGGCATGATTACCACAACCATATCCAGACGATGAAGGCGCATCTTGCGATGGGAAATCTTTCGGGGCTTGAGCAGTATTTGAATGAGCTGGATGAGGATCTGACGACTGTGGATACGGTGATTAAGACAGGAAATGTTATGATCGACGCCATTTTAAACAGTAAGATTTCCCTGGCAAAGGTGCGCAATATTGCCGTTGACGCTAAGGCATTAGTGCCGAAAGAGCTAAAGACCGTTTCGGAAGTGGATTTAAGCCTGATTATCGGCAATTTAATGGATAATGCTATGGAGGCCTGCACGGAAATCGAGAAACCGGAGGATCGGTTTATCCGGATTTATATAGATATTTTAAAAGGGCAGCTTTATATTTATATTATCAATTCTGCGGTCGGCAGGAGAAAACGAAAAGGCTCCGGATATGAGTCTACAAAAGGCAGCCGGCATGGGTTCGGGCTGATGCGGGTGGACAAGGTGGTGGAAAAATACAAAGGATATTTAGAGCGGCAGGATGAGGAAAACGTATTTGCAACCGAGATCATGCTGCCGCTGGGTTAAGAAACTGTTGTGAGTTTATTCAAATCCATCTTCCAACAATTGTTTCAGAGCGTTCAGTTTCGGACTGTTCCAATCAAATGCTCCGGTATTTGCTGCTTCGCCGATTTTTTGAGAAATATATTGTACATTTACAGAAAAATAGGTATGAAGTCTGCTTTTATGCTCATGCGATTTTATACTGTTGTAAGTATTGTTCATATAATCGACAAATCCTTGTACATCATTGCGTATTCTGCCGTTCGGATCATCTTTTACGATGTTCCAGCAAAGATCTTCAAGCGCGCCGGAAACAGGCTCAGCATTACAGGCAGGCATCAATGTGAAGGCGGTTTTTATTTCTTCATCTTTGCTGCTCCACTGATGGCAGCTTTCGGGAACAGGCAAATTGGCTCTTTTTAATGTATTCTGAATCATGCGGATTGCTTTCTGCGGATCGGTTTCGGCATCTCTTAAAATC
Source organism: uncultured Lachnospiraceae bacterium (assembly GCA_947629585.1). Lineage (GTDB taxonomy): Bacteria > Bacillota > Clostridia > Lachnospirales > Lachnospiraceae > MGBC100174. Next base: position 47,915 of record CANREH010000013.1, read on the forward strand.
AGCAGCCGGTTCACATTGTCAAAATTTTCCATATTTTTCAAACTATGGAGAAATGTATCCAGATCGTTGATTCCGCTGAAGTCGAAAGTCTGTATCTCATTGCTGAATCTTGGATCATAATTCAGCGCATCACTATTAAGATACCTGATCATAAAATTTTGTGTATCAACACCTTCGCAAAGAACAAGATACTGTTTCACGATGCGTTTCTTTTCAACAGCCATTACCGTACCTCCATTTCCGACGCTAATGCTCCGTGAAGCGTAGAATAGTCAAAACGGCAGGCAACGGTATTTTCTTTTTTCCTGCCAATACGATAATAGCAGAAATCATCACTGTGATCGATATTGTTGATTACACCGGAAATCAGTTCATAGCTGTGTGTTGTCGCAACGACCTGACAGTTTGCCCTCCGGCTGATATGATCAATCAGTTTCCATAGCCTGCCATACATGGAATAGTGAAATCCGGATTCTATTTCATCAATTAAAATTAGACCATTTTGCTGGCACATGATGGACAAACAGATGCTCAGAAGTTTTGCAATCCCGTCACCGGCATACCGCAGGGGCATCAGCTTTCCGGCAGTGCGGATATACAGTTGCGTTATGCCATGTACTGCTAATGTGACGATGTCTTCAATGGCGGGGTCCATTTCCTGTAAGGCTCTGACAAGCTTTTGTTTTTCTCCGGACAGTTCCACCTTTCCTACATCATTTACAAGAACATCATAATTGCGGAACAGAAGATTATTCATAAATTTTGTCGGTTTCATAGGCTGATTTTCATTCCCCGGAAGTGAAGTGCTGAAATCTTTGAGAACTCCGTTTCCATTCAGTGAGAAATGCCCATGTTCTTCATAGTCATCTTCCGTAAAGCAGCAGGCTAAGGAATAGGAACTTCTGGTATCTGCGCGGAAAGAGGCAAGAACTTCTTCGGATAAGCCACTGATACTGGAAGGCAGATATTGATTGTCACGTTCATATTTCAGCTGACCTGTCCTGCCGTTATCTGTAACTGTGATTAGAATAGGGTTTTCTGTATTCATCTGATAAAACAAAGGTTCCCATAAGCCTTCCACACCCATGCCGATCGTGTTTCTGAACCCGTTGAGTTTTCCGAACGAATCACCGGATAAGTGATCCATGTATAAAAACAGCGCTTCCAGCAAGGTGCTTTTTCCAATATTGTTTCTGCCTGAAATCAAAGTCATTCTTTTCATGTCATTCAATTCTATATGCTTGAGAACCTTAAAATTTTCTATTCCAAGAACTGTGATCATGTTACATTCCTTTCTCCGGAATCATTTCCTGCATCTTTTTTTGAAAAAGCAATATTCCGGTGTTTGATATACTATACCACGATTTAATTCCGTTTGCAATGGACTTTGTGAGTAGAAATAGGGTAAACGCACGATTTTGAAAGTATCCCAATTTTTTTATTTTTATGATAATCATAGTAAGATTGAAAGGTTTA
>CANREH010000014.1 GCA_947629585.1 uncultured Lachnospiraceae bacterium
ATGGAGCTGAGCGGTACTAATAGGCCGAGGGCTTGACCGAGGAAGGATGGGATATCGCATGTGCAGTTTTGAAGGTATGTAAATTATGGCCTAGTGGCTCAGTTGGTTAGAGCGCCGCCCTGTCACGGCGGAGGTCACGGGTTCGAGTCCCGTCTGGGTCGTTTAGGGATCTTAGCTCAGCTGGGAGAGCATCTGCCTTACAAGCAGAGGGTCATAGGTTCGAGCCCTATAGGTCCCATTAAATAAATTGACAATTTCATAATGCCGACATGGCTCAATTGGCAGAGCAGCTGATTTGTAATCAGCAGGTTGAGGGTTCGAGTCCCCCTGTCGGCTTTCTGGGTGGATTCCCGAGTGGCCAAAGGGGACAGACTGTAAATCTGCTGGCACCGCCTTCGAAGGTTCGAATCCTTCTCCACCCATTCTTTCTTTTTAGGAATAATTTTTTGCTAGTTACATATAATAAATATATATCGCGGGGTGGAGCAGCCTGGAAGCTCGTTGGGCTCATAACCCAAAGGTCGTCGGTTCAAATCCGGCCCCCGCAACTTTTGCCTTAACTTCTGTTAGGGCATTTTTTTTATGGAGCAGCCAAATCATGAAGCTCCCCGGTGGGCTTTTATTCATGGCAGCGCCGGGCATGCCCGGCATGGAAGTTTAGTCAAAAATAGTTAAAATATATGTAACAAAAAATACGACAAAGTAACGAAAAAGGAAAATAAAAAATAGTATTTATTAATTCTTTATGACAAAAAAATGTTTGAAATAATCTAGAAATATCCATAAAAACGGGCGGATTTTCTGTATAAAATGCCGATCTTCCAATTAAATCCTATTTGACATAAAAATGACATATTTTCTGAGTAAGATGTTACAAGAATGTTACAAACATTAAAATAATATTTCAAAAAATTGAAATAATGTTTGGAATTCTTTAGTAATAGGAAAAGGAAGGTAGGAACAATGGAAAGTAAGCAGGTTATGTTACTTACGGCAGAAAATTCCGAAATGAAAAAGAACCATATCCAGATGAAAAAAATAAAATCATACATATTGTTAATTATTATGGCTTTTGTTATTTCCTGTACATCAGCAGGAGGAAATGCTGTATGCAGCGCTAAAGAAAATGTTGAAGTTACCTTAAAACCAATTTCTTCTAACAAAAAAGCAAAAACAGTCAGGAAAAATAAAAAAAAGAAAAATGCAAGAAAGAAAACAACGAATAAAAAATCTTCCAAGAAAAAGACAGATAAGAAAAAAACAAATAAGAAAAAAACAAGCAGAAAGAAAAAGTCAGTAAAGGAAAGATATACGATATATTCTACACCAAGCCATAATTCTTTTAAGTCTTATATGTCTTACCGTGCTGTCAGCAGTTCTTCCGCACAGGGAAAATTACAGGCAAAAGCAAAAACAGACGGTGATACGGGAATCCGTAAAGTAGACGGCAGATATTGCGTTGCACTTGGTTCTTATTACTGTTCTAAGATTGGAACAAAAATCGATCTGGTTATGGAAAACGGAAGTGTCGTAAAATGTGTTTTAGCGGATCAGAAAGCAAACCGTGATACGGATGCGAAGAATCAGAAAACATCCGATGGAAGCATAGCGGAATTTCTGGTAGATATGAATAAATTATCATCCAGGGCAAAGACGATGGGGGATGTTTCTTATGCGGCGAAAGAGCTGAAAGGGAGCATTGCCAAAGTCCGTGTTTACTCATAAGTAACAGTTCAGTTACCATAAAAGGAATGGATGGAAAAGACGGAGAACAGGAGATGTTTTGGCATCTCCTGTTTCGTTTTATTTACGCAAGCAACTCACAAAGCGTGTTTTGTCTCGTTAAGATTCCACCATTTTTACAAGGCATTCTTTCTCAAAAAAAGTAATACCGTATATTATCACCTGCCAGCCCCTCATTATGATTCTATGTTTTCCCTAATATTGTTGTCTGCAATGTCAATGAACTCCCTGATATGCTGTTGGCGCTGTTATTAATTCAGAACAGCCTCGGTCTGGTATCAGGGTGATTTCTTAATAAATCAACATAGTTTATGATATCCCACGGGCAGTACATTTCCTCCCCGCCAAAATGGGTATCCGTCATACCATTCTTTTACTTCTTCATAGACGTTTTCAGCGTGGTATTCATCAATCAAAAGGATGGCTTTTTTCCATAGTAAACTTCCATGCCGGACATGCCTGGTACTACCATGAATAAAAGCCCACCGGGGAGCTTCGTGCTTTCTTTCAAATTGCTCCACTTGAAAATCCTGTCGGAATATGGTAGTATCTTCTTGGGTGTCACCAAGATGGTAGGTGGCTGGCCCTCTCCGGAGGGATTGTGTTTTATGCGCCCTCCGTTTACATAGAAACCCGCAAGGGAATCCAGTAGAAAGGAGGGTGACGCTTATGTTGACATTAGAAAGCCTAATAGCTGTTATCAGCCTTTGTGTTGGCTGCTTTAGTCTCGGATACGCCATCGGGCGTAACGATAATCATAAGACACAGAAATAGCCGCCCCGGTCCTGAGAAAACTGAGCGGCTTTTCTGAAGCTTAACGTTAATTGGGCCAGCCATCTATCGGCGGCACCTTTTTCTATCCTTACTATATCACAGCTTGCCGGAAACTTCAAGTATCTTTTTCGGATGCTTTTGACCGCCGCAGTCGGTTCAGCTCTCCGGAAAGCTTTGATTCTTTGTCAGGATAGAGGTGGGAGTAAGTGTCGAGGTTTGTTTTTACGGATTCATGCCCAAGACGCAATAATAAGATTCTATTTCCGGTACTTCTTCATAAACGTTTTCAGTATGGTAATCGTTCAGGAATTGCCTTACTTCCGCGTCCGTAAAGCCAAAGTATGAGCGAATTTTGTGTTAGAAACGGTGTCGATTTTAAAATTATTGAGCCCGGTAAAAATACTTTCCTTGCTGACGTGTAAGCAGCCTGTTAAAACAGCAAACTCCAAATCATTGTTTGTTTTCAAAGCTTCACTGAACAATCCCCGGATAAATATAATCATCTCTTCATAATAACCGGCATGGTAAGCCTTATCCAGAGGGACATCGTATTCATCAATCAAAAGGATGGCTTTTTTTTCATAGTAATATGAAGCATACGCAAAAGAAGCTAAGAAAACAAGTCCGTACTTTCTTTCAAATTGCTCCACTTGAAAATCCTGTCGGAATATGGTAGTATCTTTTTGGGTGTCACCAGGATGGTAGGTGGCTGGCCCTCTCCGGAGGGACTGTGTTCTATGTACCCCTCCGTTTACATAAACCCGCAAGGGAATCCAGTGGAAAGGAGGGCGACGCTTATGTTGACGTTAGAAAGTCTAATAGCTGTTATCAGCCTTTGTGTTGGCTGCTTTAGTCTCGGATACGCCATCGGGCGTAACGATAATCATAAGACACAGAAATAGCCGCCCCGGTCCTGAGAAAACTGAGCGGCTTTTCTGAAGCTTAACGTTAATTGGGCCAGCCATCTATCGGCGGCACCTTTTTCTATCCTTACTATATCACAGCTTGCCGGAAACTTCAAGTATCTTTTTCGGATGCTTCTGACCGTGATGCTTCTGACCGCCGCAGTCGGTTCAGCTCTCCGGAAAGCTTTGATTCTTTGTCAGGGTAGAGGTGGGAGTAAGTGTTGAGGTTTGTTTTTACGGATTCATGCCCAAGACGCTATAATAAGATTTTATTTCCGGGCTGACCGTAAGCAGCCTGTTAAAACAGCAAACTCCAAATCATTGTTTGTTTTCAAAGCTTCACTGAATAATCCCCGGATAAATACAACCATCTCTTCATAATACTACTACATGTAAAAGTTTAACATAATTCATGGAAAAAGGAAACCATTAAAATTAGGAACTGTTAAGACTTTTTATATTATTTGATTACAAAAATCTGCCGATATCCTATATAGAGAAACTTTCTTTTTCTGTATAGGACTAATTTTCAGAGGTATGGCTTGCCAACAGGACGGGGGTTTACTGATGAAGATGCGGAATCTGCGGATATTTTAGTAAAGTATGAAAGAAAGTGAGTGGTGCTTATGAAGCTTTACAGAAAATGGTTTTTGCTTTTTTTGCTGTTTTTGTCAGCCAGTACAGGTTTGGAATGGAAGGAAAAATCTGCAAAAGCCGCCATTACATGGAATACGTCAAAAGAACAAAAAACAGTAAAAGGGAATTACACATATTATTATTACCTGTCAAAAAACGGCAGCTATTCCTGGATTTACCGGGTGGAACGGGCGGACGGAAAGAAGGTTTCTGCGCTCCGTTTCCCGGAAAAAATCGGGAATGCCGTTGTGGTCAAACTGGGAAAAGATCCCGTTAAAAAGGAAGAATATTATTATAATATATGGGGAGATGATGTAGAGCCTTTCCATAATTATGTCATCAAGAATACGGACATTACGGCATTGGAGATTCCGGATACGGTGAAGAAAATTACTGCGGCTTCCTTTTCCGGGTTCTGCGGATTGAAATCGGTAAAGCTTCCGGCATCCATGAAAAAAATCCCCTACGCACTTTTTTGTCAGTGCGGTCAACTTGAAAGGGTTATTCTCCCCAGAAACTTAAGGACAATAGAATCTGGGGCGTTTGCCAAATGTAAGAAGCTGAAAAGGTTTCAGATTTCATCCGAGGCTAAACGGTATTCCTGTAAAAATGGGCTGCTTCTTTCCAAAGACAAAAAAACATTCTGTTATGCGCCAATTGGGAAAAAAAGGATAAAGATCCCGGAAGGCGTGGAAACCATTGCAAGTGATTCGTTGACAGACAGAACAGGCAGCAGGGCAGAGAAAGTATGGATACCTGCAAGCGTCACGTCTATTCAGGATTATTCCCTGTCCGGGAAGAGGATAAAAGAATTTTTTATTTCCGGGCAGAACGGGCATTATGGGATAAAGAAGAACTGCATTTACAGTAAAGTAAGCGGGCGTCTGGTGGCTGTTGCCGTCCCTGAAAATGGAAAGGTAGAGTTGCCGGCACAGGTGAAATATCTGACCAACAATGTTTCCCAGGCGGGCAGGCAGCAGATAAAGACACTCATTATTTCCAAAGGATTCAGAAAGTTTAAAAAGGATTGTCTGCTGGGCGGGCTGCATTTTGAGAAGGAGAATAAAATTTATTTTAAATCAGAAACGCCGCCGAAGGCAAAAGATTTCTTCTCACGAGGAGTTGTCTATGTTCCCAGAGGAAGTTTAGCAGCATACCAAAAATGGTATCAGGATAATTATAAGAACTTTCATGATCATGATGAAGAATCGGTTATGGAATTTAAAGAAATATAAAAGGAAAAATTTTTAATGCTAAAAAAGATTTTGTAAAGGAAATTTAGATTCCGTCATTACTAACAAAAGAAAGGGGTTAGGAAGTGATTGGACTGGTTTGGCAAATATATTATGTGTCTATGGGCAATTTGAGAGCAACAGGCTGGGATGCACGTACTACCACAACATATGATAAAAATACATTGTTAGCAGATAAAGCAGTTACAATGAAACAGGAGATGCTTTGGCATCCCCTGTTTTGTTTTGTGAGCAAACTCACAAAGCGTGTTTTGTCTCGTTAAGATTCCGCCATTTTTACAAGGCATTCTTTCTCAAAAAAAGTAATACCGTATTTGATCACTTTCCAGCCCCGCATGATAAAGGGCTCAGCATAGTTTTTATCTTCAATCTGCTCCAGCCCTTTTTCGCACAGATTCTCCATTTCCTGATATTTTTTGGCGTGCTTCACTTCAATGATAACTGCTGTCTTGATCCTGCGGGCATGGATAACAAGATCGCTCCTGCCCAGGCCATGTTCCCGGTTCGATTCCACGCGGTGGCGGCTGCCCGCCAGTATCCCGGCAAGAAAGGCATGATAGAAATCCTCCCCATAGTCAAAGTAGCTGATCGTTTCCGACAGGATATCATTCAAAAACTCCTGGAGCTTTTCCGGTTGCCGTTCAAACAGGTATTTTGCAGCCTCGTCCCGGTTCGGCATACATAAGCTTTCTTTCATCCATTTCCGGATCTGCTCCACGAAAACAGTACGGATTTCTTTATTTGGGATTACCAGTTCTTCCATCAGGGTTCCGGAGCTTTTTCCCGCCAGGGTAAGATATCCGGTCAGGTACAGCATACTCCACAAGTTGTCCGGACTGTTCCGTAACTCATAGTAAGTTAAATTTTCGCTTACGGGAGCCTGGATGGATTCCCCCTGGATTAAAGCTTCTATATTTTCCCTGATATCGTCGTCCGCAATGTCAATGAGCTCCCTGATAATGCTGTTGGAGCTGGTATTAATCCAGAACAGCCTCGGTCTGGTATCAGGGTGATTTCTTAATAAATCAACATAGTTTATGATATCCCACGGGCAGTACATTTCCTCCCCGCCAAAATGATATCCGTCATACCATTCCTTTACTTCCTCATAGACGCTTTCTGCGTGGTAATCGTTCAGGATCTGCCTTACTTCCGTGTCCGTGAAGCCAAAATAGGGGGCAAAATCTTCATTAGAAACCGCGTTGATTTTAAAATTATTGAGTCCGGTAAAAATGCTTTCTTTGCTGACGCGCAGGCAGCCTGTTAAGACAGCAAACTCCAAATCATTGTTTGTTTTCAAAGCTTCACTGAACAATCCCCGGATAAATACAATCATCTCTTCATAATAACCGGCATGGTAAGCCTTATCCAAAGGGACATCGTATTCATCAATCAAAAGGATGGCTTTTTTTCCATAGTAAATATGAAGCATACGCAAAAGAAGCACAAGTGCGGAAATCAGTTCCTTCTCTGATGCCTCAAGTTCCATAATTTTTAAAAACCTTTTTTTATCAATCAGGCTTTCTTTTTCACTGTCAAGTAAATACGCATAAGTCTGATACAAATCAGAAAGGGATATGGACAATCGGTCAAGGGCTTTTTGGAAATTGCTGCTTTCCGCACTTTTCATGGAAATAAAGATAACCGGGTATTTTCCCTGATACTGTGAGCACAGCTCTTGTTCCCTGCTGATATCCAGGCCCTCAAACAGGGAGGGGTCAGAGCCGATATCGAAAAAGTGTTTTAACATACTCATAGTCAAGGTTTTCCCAAACCGCCGCGGACGTGTGAATAAAGTCACTTTTCCGTGGCTGTCAATCAGTTCTTTTATAAAATTTGTTTTGTCTACATAGTAACAATCTTTCCTGCGGAGTTCTTCAAAATCTTCGCAGCCTACGAGTAATCTCTTCATTTTTGCATCACTCCTGAAATTTCTGCTTGAACTTATATGCCATATACCACTACATATAAAAGTTTAACATAATTCATGGCAAAAGGAAACCATTAAAATTAGGAACTGTTAAGATTTTTTATATTATTTGATTACAAAAATCTGCCGATATCCTATACAGAGAAACTTTCTTTTTCTGTGTAGGACTAATTTTTAGAGGAAGGGATTGCCTTGAATGGATTAAAAAGTAAAGTAAGTATTGCCATAGGAATCCTGCGGATATTTTAGTAAAGTATGAAAGAAAGTGAGTGGTGCTTATGAAGCTTTACAGAAAATGGTTTTTGCTTTTTTTGCTGTTTTTGTCAGCCAGTACAGGTTTGGAATGGAAGGAAAAATCTGCAAAAGCCGCCATTACATGGAATACGTCAAAAGAACAAAAAACAGTAAAAGGGAATTACACATATTATTATTACCTGTCAAAAAACGGCAGCTATTCCTGGATTTACCGGGTGGAACGGGCGGACGGAAAGAAGGTTTCTGCGCTCCGTTTCCCGGAAAAAATCGGGAATGCCGTTGTGGTCAAACTGGGAAAAGATCCCGTTAAAAAGGAAGAATATTATTATAATATATGGGGAGATGATGTAGAGCCTTTCCATAATTATGTCATCAAGAATACGGACATTACGGCATTGGAGATTCCGGATACGGTGAAGAAAATTACTGCGGCTTCCTTTTCCGGGTTCTGCGGATTGAAATCGGTAAAGCTTCCGGCATCCATGAAAAAAATCCCTTATGCGCTTTTTTATCAGTGCAGCCAGCTTACAGAAGCAGAGCTTCCTGAAAGCCTGGAAGAAATGAACTGGGAAGCATTCGCTAAGTGTAAAAGGCTGAAAAAATTTAAGATCTCACCGAAAGCGGAAAAATTCCACTGTGTAAAAGGAATGCTTCTTTATAAACCTTATAAATTTAAAGAAAGCTTTTATGTTTTTTATAAGGCCCCGGCAGGAAAGAAAAAAGTGAAGATCCCGGAAGGGGTGGAAACGATTCATTCAGGGGCATTGTCATACACAAATGCGGAGAAGGTATGGATACCGGCAAGTGTTACATATATTGAAATAGATGCTTTCTCCGAGAGCAAAGCAAAGAGAATTTTTATTTCAAAGGAAAATCAGAATTATAAGCAGGCGAAGAACTGTATTTACAACAAAGACGGATGGCTTGAAGTAGTGATTGTCCCTAAAAGCGGGAAAGTGGTTCTGCCAAAGCAGGTAAAAGGTATCAATAGCGCTGATGTAATCGGAAAGGATCGGATCGCTGCGCTTGTAGTGCCCAAAGGGTTCAAGACGTTCGGAATAGACTGCAATTACTCTCTGAGATTTCAAACATCAGGGATGAATAAGATCTATTTCCGATCAAAAAAACCGCCGGAAGCGGAGGATTTCTTTTTTGTATGGGACTGCACCTTTTATGTGCCGAAAGGGAGCAAAAGGGCGTATAAGAAATGGTGGTATGAAAAGAACCTGTCATTCTACCAGAGTAAATCAGATAAAGTCAGGTTTGTAGAGATGAAAAAAGGGAAACATTGATGTATTAGACAGGGGATGCTTTGGCACCCCCTGTTTTCTGGCTTTCCGTTTTATTGAGGCCCTGCCAGTTTCACAAGGCATTCCTTCTCGAAGAAGGCAATGCCGTATGTTATCACCTGCCAGCCCCGCATGATAAAAGGCTCGGCATAGTTTTTATCCTCGATCTGCGCCAGGCCTTTTTCGCACAGCTTCTCCATTTCCTGATATTTTTTAGCGTGCTTTACTTCAATGATGACCGCTGTCTTGATTCTGCGGGCATGGATGACAAGATCGCTCCTGCCCAGGCCGTGCTCCCGGTTCGATTCCACGCGGTGGCGGCTGCCCGCCAGTATCCCGGCAAGAAAGGCATGATAGAAATCCTCCCCATAGTCAAAGTAGCTGATCGTTTCCGACAGGATATTATTCAGGAACTCCTGAAGCTTTTCCGGCTGCCGATCAAACAGGTATTTTGCAGCCTCGTCCCGGTTCGGCATACATAAGCTTTCTTTCATCCATTTCTGGATCTGCTCCACGAAAACGGTACGGATTTCTTTGTTCGGGATTACCAGCTCTTCCATCAAAGTTCCGGAACTTTTTTCCGCCAGGGTAAGATATCCGGTCAGGTACAGTATGCTCCACAGGTTGTCCGGGCTGCTCCGTAATTCATGGTAGGTCAGATTCTCGCTTACGGGAGCCTGGATGGATTCCCCCTGGATTAAAGCTTCTATGTTTTCTTTGATATCATCGTCCGCAATGTCAATGAGTTCCCTGATAATGCTGTTGGAGCTGGTATTAATCCAGAACAGCCTCGGTCTGGTGTCAGGGTGATTCCTTAATAAATCAATATAGTTTATGATATCCCACGGGCAGTACATTTCCTCACCGCCAAAACGGTATCCGTCATACCATTCCTTTACTTCTTCATAGAGGCTTTCAGCGTGGTAATCGTTCAGGATCTGCCTTACTTCCGCATCCGTGAAGCCAAAGTATGGCGCAAAATCTTCATTAGAAATGGTGTCGATTTTAAAATTATTGAGTCCGGTAAAGATGCTCTCCTTGCTGACGCGCAGGCAGCCTGTTAAAACAGCGAACTCCAAATCGTTGTTTGTCTTTAAAGCTTTGCCGAAAAAACCCCGGATCCATGCCGCCATCTCTTCATAATAGCCGGCATGGTAAGCCTTATCCAGGGGAACATCATATTCATCAATCAAAAGGATGGCTTTTTTCCCATAATGTACATGGAGCATCCGCAGAAGAATCACAAGGGCAGAGCCGAGATCTTCCTCGGATGCCTCAAGATTCATGATGTCATAAAATCTTTTTTTATCAACAGGGTTTACTTTTTCACTGTCGAGCAGGAAGGTAAAGTTCTGGTACAGATCGGAAAGGAAAATGGACACTTCTGCTAGGGCTTTTTCAAACCGGATACCTTCGATGTTTTTCATTGTAATAAAAACCACCGGATATTTTCCCTGATGTTCTGCGCACAGCTCTTTTTCCCTGCTGATATTTAAGCCTTCAAACAGGGAGGGATCGGAGCCGATACCAAAAAAATGCTTTAACATACTCATGGTCAGAGTCTTCCCAAACCGCCTTGGCCGTGTGAATAAAGTCACTTTTCCGTGGCTGCCAATCAGCTCTTTTATAAAATTTGTTTTGTCTACATAGTAACAATCCTTCCTGCGGAGTTCTTCAAAATCTTCGCAGCCTACGAGTAATCTCTTCATTTTTACATCACTCCTGAAATTTCTTCTTGAACTTATATGCCATATACCACTACATATAAAAGTTTAACATACTTCATGGCAAAAGGAAACTTTCTTTTGAAAATCCTGAAATTTTCCTGTAAAAAAGTTATCAATCTATACCAGAATTTTCAAAAGAAATGTCTGACCGCTTCAGCGGCTAAAATCTCGCTAATGGATGAACTGTTACAATCTGTTACGTTTTGCAAAAAAAGTGCTTGCATTTTATAACATGGTATAGTATAATGAAATCCGTTCGGTGGTTTGTTTCCGAATGAAGAGAATATGCCCAGATAGCTCAGTTGGTAGAGCAAGGGACTGAAAATCCCTGTGTCGCTGGTTCGATTCCTGCTCTGGGCATGAGAAGGCCGATAGGTGCTTAAACGCATTTATCGGCTTTTTGTAACTTGTTTCTTAGTAAGGAGGTATGGAGTATGGGGAAAACGGAAACTTTTGAAGAAAAATTACAGACGTTGAAGCAATGGGTTGAGGACAGCGAAAGGATTGTGTTTTTTGGAGGTGCGGGAGTTTCGACGGAGAGCGGCATTCCTGATTTTCGGAGTGTGGACGGGCTGTATAACCAGAAATATGACTATCCGCCGGAGACGATTTTAAGCCATACGTTTTTTGTCAGGAATACGGAGGAGTTTTACCGTTTTTATAAGGATAAAATGCTCTGCCTGGATGCCGAGCCGAATGTGACTCACCGGGTTTTGGCAAAATGGGAACAGGAAGGAAAATTGAGCGCGGTTGTGACGCAGAATATTGACGGGCTTCATCAGAAGGCGGGCAGCAGAACAGTATGGGAGCTGCATGGGACGGTACATAAAAATTACTGCCAGAGCTGTGGAAAGCAGTTTGACGCAAAGTATATCCTTGCTTCCGAGGGGATTCCAAGATGTGACGCCGTAAAGGACGGCAGGGTATGCAATGGGTTAATTAAGCCGGATGTCGTTTTATATGAGGAGGGATTAGATCCTTATGTAACGGATTCCGCTCTGCAGGCAATACAGAATGCGGATATGATGATTATTGCGGGAACTTCCCTTGCCGTGTACCCGGCAGCAGGGATGGTTCGTTATTATCAGGGAAAGAAGCTGGTGCTGATTAATAAAACGGCGACGCCATATGACAGCAATGCGGATCTGGTTTTCCAGTGCGGCCTGGGGGAAGTGTTCGGAACTTTTGAATAGGAACGGAAAAATGGTTGTTGATGTATAGATGAGGAACAAACGGAGATACTGAAACTGAAATGATAAAAACGGAAATGAGGTTTCAGTATGTCAAAGACGTTATCGAAAGATTTTGATGCCAGGGTAAAGAATTTTAATGAGCTGTTAAGTGTTGATGAAAATTTTGATATGACTTACCGGACGATAGAGATCGGCGGAAGAAAAGCCTGTTTTTATTTTATCAGCGGGTTTGTAAATCTGGATATTATGGAACAGGTGCTTCGTTTTTTTTATTCCGTGAAGCCGACGGAAGCATCCCTGTCCCTGGAAGAATGGACAAAAAAATGCCTTCCCTATGGGCAGATTGAATATTATGAAAATACAGAGGACTGCTTGAAAAAGCTGCTTTCCGGAATTCCCTGTCTTTTAGTAGAAGGGTATGACGAGATTATCGGGATTGATTTCCGGATTTATCCGTCCAGGACGATATCTGAGCCGGAAAAGGATCGGGTAATGCGGGGCTCCAGGGACGGCTTTGTGGAATCGGTATCGGTCAATGTTGCGCTGATCCGGCGGAGAATCCGCAGCGAGAAATTGAGGAATGAACTGTATAACGTAGGGACCAGCTCAAAAACGGATGTGGTGCTTTGTTATATGGAAGGGCGCGTGAATCAGGAATTTTTGGAAAATATACGGAATAAAATCCGGCATATTCAAATAGACGCGCTTTCCATGAACCAGGAAAGCCTGGCGGAATGTCTGTATAAAGGCTCGTGGCTGAATCCTTTTCCGAAATTTAAATATACGGAACGCCCTGACGCGACGGCAGCGGCGGTTTTGGAGGGAAATATTGTGATTATGGTGGATAATTCCCCGTCTGCCATGATCCTTCCGGCTTCGATTTTTGATATAATGGAAGAAGCGGACGATTTTTATTTTCCGCCTTTTACGGGGACGTATTTAAAATTTTCCCGTTTTCTCATCAATCTTTTGGCATGGCTTTTGGCACCGACCTTTTTACTGTTGATTATGTATCCGGAGTGGATTCCCGGCAGCCTTTCGTTTATCCAGATTAAGGAGCAGCAGAACCTGCCGCCTTTACTGCAGTTTTTAATTTTGGAATTTGCCATCGACGGGCTGAAGCTGGCATCGTTAAATACGCCGAATATGTTAAGCACTCCGCTGAGCGTGGTTGCCGGTATTGTTTTGGGGGATTTTACGGTCAGTTCCGGGTGGTTTAATGCGGAAATTATGTTATATATGGCGTTTATTACCATAGCGAATTATTCCCAGGCGAATTTTGAGCTTGGGTATGCCCTGAAATTTATGCGGATGCTCTGCCTGATTACGACCGGGATTTTCGGCGTATGGGGATATATCGGGGGATTGGCTGTCACCGTTCTTTTTGTGGCGTGGAATACTACCCTTTCCGGAAAAAGTTATTTATATCCGTTAATTCCCTGGAATAAAAAACAATTTCTGCACCGGTTTTTCCGGGTAAGCCTTCCTGCCAGTGAAAAGGGGCAGGATTTTGGAAAATAAAAAAAATATCTTTAAGAGAAAGGTTGAAAAATTGCGTATGGAGAGCTGGGAGGAAATGCAGTATATGCAGGATATTTTGAGCGTATTGTCCAATGTATATCCTGTCATTGTTTCCGCAAATTTAACACAAAATACTTATATGAAGCTGGAATACCAGCCGGTTTTAGATGGGGAAAGATTTAGCTGCGGTGTTTTTGATGATCTGGTTTCTGTAAAGCCCGGCAGCATGGAACCCTATTTTGAGGAGCTTTTTGTCAGTTCTTTTTCCAGAAAAGCGCTTGTGAAAAAGTTTTTAAATGGAAAAACGGAAGTTTTTGAGGAAATTAAACAGATTTGCTCGGACGGGAAGGAACACTGGTTGGAAATCCATGCGATTATGATTTCCAGAGGAGAAGAGGATATCAGGGAAATCTGCCTGGTTCGGATTATCGACGAGAAAAAAGAGAAGGAATTAAAATTAAGGGAAGAAATTAAAGAGCGCGATATTTCTCTATCGAAAGCACTGCAGTATGAAAAGCTTACCAATGAATGTATGCGGCTGTTTTACCGGGTCGAGAATTTAAAAAATTCCGTCAGCAGGTTTATAGAGCTTACGGGAAATCATTTTCAGGCGGACAGGGCGTTCGCCTGTGAAATACATAAGGAACAGGTATTTAATACCGTGGAATACTGCCGGGAAGGCGTGTTGTCCAAAAAGAAATTTATGCAGGGGCTGGATCTCCATATTTTTGACTGCTGGAAGCCGTTGTTCGAGCAGGAACGGTATGCGCTGTTGGAAAATGTGGAAAAGCTGCCGGAAGAAGCTTTTTTGCTGAAGGAATTTCTTATATCCCATGCCGTATCGGGATTTTTATTAATTCCTGTGGTGTTTGAAGGGGAGTTAAGGCTTTTTTTGGGATATGACAACCCGAAATTTTCCGATCCGAATTTTATCCCGATGGTGGACACGCTTATTAAGATGGTTCTGGTGGGAATTAACCGGGTGTATATCGAAAGAAAAAGAAATACGCTTACCTATAAAGATAACCTGACTAAACTGTGGAACCGTACCAGGATGAATGAAGACATCAATATGTTAAATGGAAAGAAAACGGATACGGGTATTTTATTTTTAGATGTTAACGGTTTGAAAGAAATGAATGACAATCACAGCCATGCGGCAGGGGATGCCCTGCTGTGCGCCTGTGCAAGAATCATTAAGGAGCAGTTTTTGGAATGCACGGAAGAAAAAGGGGAAAATGAATGGAGCGAACGCGCTTACCGGATTGGCGGGGATGAATTTGTAGTCTGGCTTAACGGAATTTCAGAAGAGGAATTTAAAGAAAAGGAAACATCTCTCAGGGAGGCTTTTCAAAGGGCGGAAGACTGCTCCGCTTCTATGGGAGGAATTTTTGAGGAAAATGCAGGGGATATTTACCATTTAATCAAAAAAGCGGATCATCTCATGTATGAGGATAAAAGGGCTTATTATAAACTCCGCGGGAATGACCGAAGAAAAGGCTGAACGGCTGCGGGAAAGGGATTAACAGGAATAGCGGAAACAAATCAGGGCATACTAAAAGAAAATGAGTTTCAGGAAAGGAAAAATGTGATGCACGATTTTGTTTCTGTTATTTACCTGTCTGTGGGATCGATTCTTGTGATGTTTCTTTTGACGAAAATGATGGGATACCGCCAGATGTCGCAGTTGAGTATGTTTGATTATATTAACGGGATTACGATTGGATCGATTGCGGCGGAAATGGCATTGTCAGAAAAAGATGATTTTTACCAGCCGTTAACTGCGATGGTTATTTACGGCCTGGCCGCCGTAGTGCTGTCATTGGCGTCTTCCAAATCCATGCTTGCAAGAAGGGTCATTATCGGGAAGCCCGTGGTTCTTTTAAATCATGGCGAGCTTTATGAGAAAAATTTAAAAAAGGCAAAAATTGATGTGAATGAATTTTTGGAGCAGTGCCGGGTAAACGGGTATTTTGATGTGTCGAAACTGGAAACGGCGGTCCTGGAGGGAAACGGGAAAATCAGTTTTCTGCCGAAAGCAGAGGAGCGGCCGCTTACCCCGACGGACGTGAATTTACAGCCGACGAAAGAGGGAATGGTTGCGAATGTCATTGTTGACGGGAAGATCATGGAGGAAAATTTAAAGTGCGCCGGGAAGGATCGGAACTGGCTGAAAGCGCAGCTAAAAGGACAG
Source organism: uncultured Lachnospiraceae bacterium (assembly GCA_947629585.1). Taxonomy (GTDB): domain Bacteria; phylum Bacillota; class Clostridia; order Lachnospirales; family Lachnospiraceae; genus MGBC100174. Next base: position 15,421 of record CANREH010000014.1, read on the forward strand.
GGCTGTACAAATGAAAAGGAAGTCCTGCTGGGAACCTGCGATATGCAGGGAAATTTTACCGTATTTGTTAAAAATGAAGAACTTGGAGATAAGGATGTGTTTATGTAATGTCCTGATAGCAGAATAGTAACAGTTCAGCCGTGCCATTTGCAATCTCGCACTTCGTGCTTCAAACTGTCACAGGCGGATTGCTTATGGCTGAACTGTTTACAGAGGAAAACGATCAGCGGGGGGATTTGCGGATGAAAAAGCAAGTGCTTGTATATGTACATAATCTTCATAAAACATATTTTTCACAAAAGAACGGTGTAAGCTGCCATGCACTTTCCGGCATGGAATTTCGGATATATGAAGGGGATTTTATTGCCGTTATGGGCGCTTCCGGTTCCGGGAAAAGCACGCTTTTGAATATGCTGTCCGGCTGCGATTATCCGGATAAAGGGGAGATATTTATCGGGGATCGGGCAATGTCGAAGTTAAAGAAAAAAGAACTTGCCGTTTACCGCAGGGATGAGATTGGCATTATATTCCAGCAGTTTCATCTTTCCGATTATTTAACGGCTCTGGAAAATATCATGGTTCCGGCAGTTCTGGCGGAAAAAGAGGAAAAAGCAGCCGGGGAACGCGCCCGGATGCTGGCAGACAGGCTTCATATAAAAAATTTACTGGAAAAATATCCTTATGAGCTTTCCGGAGGGGAGAAACAGCGGTGCGCCATTGCAAGGGCTTTGATGAACTCGCCAAAGCTTCTTCTTGCGGATGAGCCGACAGGACAGCTTGACCGCAGATCTTCCGAAAATTTCCTGCAGATTTTAGAGAGCCTGAACCGGGAAGGGCAGACCATCTTTATGACAACGCACGATCCCTATATCGGGAGCAGGGCGGGCAGGGTGATTTTTATTCAGGACGGAAAAATATATCATGAATTGCGCAGAGAAACCGAAGACAGGGAGGAATTTTATGGAAACATCATGGAAACATTATCGGAAACGTTATTTGCAGAGCAAAAAACAGACGGCGAAATTTAAAAATATTATTGAAATTCATATCCTGCTTTCCATGCTGTTTTCCCTGATTCTTTTCTCCGGTTTTCTTTCCGGACAGATGGAAAATATTCTGTGGATAGAAGTTTCCGATGTTTTTTCTGCCTGTGGAAAGGTATTGTCATACCTGTTGTTTGTTTATTTCCTGTGTATGGATTATGATGTTATCCGGGAAGAAAAAGAGTTTCTGTTTCTATATGAAATATTAGGGATGGATGGAAAAACAGCTTTTTTATCCATCTTAAAAAAAACCCTTCCTAACATTACAGCGGCATCCTTATTTGGATATTTTGGCGGGATATTATTATCAAAAATGTTGTTTTCCTTTTCTGTTTTCCAGCCCATGAAGGAGAAAGCGGTTTACACCATAATTTTATTAAATCTGATAAAAAATGTAGTTATCGTTTTGTGTGCATTTATTTTTGCATTATTTTTTTATCAAATACGTTGTTTCCGTATGCCTTTAATTATGAAATCGAAAGAATCCCATCTGCCGGAAAAGGCGGGAGGGAAAAAAATAATGATTTTTTCCGGCGCTGTGGCTTTGTTCGGGGTATTTTTATTGTTGTCTGTGTCAGCGGTAAGTTTCCGGATCAAAGATTATGCGGCTGCTTTTTACCAGCTTCCGCTGCAGCTCACGGCGCTGTTCCTGTCAGGTTTTCTTCTTTATATAGGAGGAAGCAGGTTTCTTGCTGTGTATAGGAAAGAAAAAAGAGAGTTTCGGAAAGACAGTTTCTTTATGACATATTTTCTTTCTTTGAAGCGCCGCAGGCGCGTGACAGTATCTGCTGTAATTTCTTTCCTTATTTTTTTTGCCGCTTTTTTCTTAATCTATATGCTTTCCCATTGGTTTTCCCTGCCGGAGAAAGTGCAGTATCTTTTTCCGAATCACGCATATTACAGAAACCAGAGAATGGACGTGGAGAAAATGGAGGATTTAGAAAATCAAATCCGCAGCATTGCGCAGGAAAATGAAGTACCGATTTCTTCCCTTGTTTCCTATCGGTATGTTGAAAATAATGTGTCCCTGGCCTGGAAGGAACAGAAAATTGTCCTTCATGCCGCAGACAGGAAATCAGACAAAGAAGAGTTTCTTTCCGACGGCAGGGAAAGAGCGGAAAACCGTAATCTTACCTGCATTATGCTTGAGGATTTCAACAGGATCAAAGAGGCAGGAAAAGAAAGACAGCTTGGAAAACAGGAAGTGTTCCTTATTACGCAGGAAGATATGTTTTCGGGGGCCGCTGCACTTTCTTTTTCAGGGGAAAATACCGCTGATTATACCATAAAAGAAGTCATGTCCGTTCCGGAATGTTACCTTCATTCAGATGACCTTATCCTTGTGGTTTCTGATGAACAGGAATGGAGAAAAATCTCTAATTACATAGATCCGGAATATCCGGATCATCAATATGAAAATTATAGCAACGCATTTATTATCAATTTTGGAAATATTTCAGAAAAAGAGGAAATCAAAACTGCTGAGGAATTAAACCGTGTTCTGTCCGATGATCCGGAAATGTTTATGGAAGTGCAGGATCGGTATTGTTACTGCCGGGAACAGGAAAAAATCTACGGAGTTTACATCGTTTTATTCGGGGCTGTCGGAGCTGCCTTATTTTTCTGCATCGCCGTTTTGGAAAAAACTCTCATTTCTCAGGAGGGAAAAGAACAGGAAAAAGAGAGGAAATACTTTTATGAACAGGGAATGGAAGAAAATGAAATTTCCCTTTATTACTGGAAAATAATCAGGAGAAGATATGCACTGTCTGTTATGATGGTAATGCTTTTTCTGTTTTCTGTTGCAAGGACAATCATGTATATGCTGAAAATTGACGGGAATATTGAGACAAGATTTTCTGTATGTATAAGTATACTGCTTATTTGGGGAATAATTATAATTTTTTACTGTCTGCTGTATTTTATAAATAAAAAGAGTTTTGTGGCAGAGATGTTGAAAGAAAATCATGTGTGCTGATTCCTTTTCCTGATTTTTTTTGTGAAATTTTTTTAAGAATAGGTTATACTGTAAAGGAGTGGATGGGCTTTTGTTTCCTTTACAGATTTTAGTGACAGGAAAACTTGATCCGGTTCTTCATGCCTGGCTGTGTTCTTTAACACGTTCTTTAAAGAAGGAGGAGGCAGAGAGCCTTCTGGATAATTATGGTGTTTTGGAAAATACAGGAGACAGGAAAAATGCCGGTGTCATTGTGAATTTTGTATCAAATGTGAATAATGAATTGTTTTTAAAGATTGTGGAAAGGAATGGTCGTATGACAGAAGAATTGAAAAGACTTATAGCGCCTGAAATTGTAGGTTTGCGTGAAACGATTAAAGAACAGGCAGAAGTGTTTGCTCAGGAAAAAGCCGCCTGGACATTGGAAAGAACTAATTTTACGAAAAGAGAAGCTGAGTTATTAAAAAGGATTGAAGAATTAGAGAAGAAACAATCTAAGAATTAAATACAGGCGTTATCAATATTGTCCGTATCATTTACAGCGGCGGTGATATAAAGGCAGTCAGAGAAAACAACGGAATTTTAATTTTACAGGCATCTATCAGAAATGGTAGGTGCTTTTTTTCATTATATGCTTCCGATATTAAGGAAAAGAAAATGCTCAGGCTTTCCGGTTTTTTCCTGAATGATGATATGAAAAGGAAAATTTTTTCTTTCAATAAAAAAATGAAAATTATCAAATTGAGGCAGAGGACTATTTGAGGTTTTCAGTTGAAGCAGCAGTGGTTAAAATGTCTGAAGGAGACGGGAGAAAAGATATCGGTGAATCTTCCTGAAGATATCTTAAATCACAAATTTCACGTTTTTTCTTTTTAGCCTGCTCTTTATAAAATTCTTCATAAACACCCATATCAAAACCTGTTACAATCTCGTCACTCTTTACCTGACAATCCCTAACACAGCATGATATAAAATCCGCACCTAACAGACCTGTATTCTGCTTAATATCAGCAGGTACTAGATAAAAATAAAAATTCTCCAATTCCAACTTACCAATCTGTACCTTATGTAAACAGCATAAAATACCAGTCAATTCATTTCCTGAAATTCCTGAAAAACCAGTTGTGACATATTTTTTCTTATAGATTTCCAAAGAGCTCTGTTTAGAAATTATTTTATCTGCCGTAAACCAGCGCACCCTTGACGCTCCAATTAAGCTGCTGAGAAGATTGGAATAAATAATACTTTTATTTGCGCCAGTATCCCAAGTCATTGGAACCTCGCAAGCACGTTGTCTTAAAATTTGTAAGTTAGTGGAATATACATTTTCTTCTACATCATAATAAATACTAATATTGATATCACTCATCACAAACCTCCCTTAATGTCTGAATACGTTTATTCCATCCAGTTGGAAATCCCCAGGAACATATACATTTAAATTTACCTAAATCATGAATATCATAAAAGTTAAGTAAAGAATCATTATCGTTTTCTGATTCAGATACAGCTAATACAAATGTATAACTATAAGCATTAATATTAATATCCTTAGTAATTGCAATCCTATCTAAATTTCCATGAGATAATTTTCCTTTCTTTGTAAATAAAGGCTGTTTAAAAAAGACAATACCATTTCTATGCTCGCAATTATTTTCATCAATAATCAGTTGCCTTGACTCTCCGTTATACTGTGCATCAATACTGATTTCTTTTAACGCTTCAGCCGAATATTTAAATAATTCTAAATCCATAATAGTAACCTCCTGAACAAAATTAAATGATAAAAATAATTTAATCTATACTATAATATAGCTGAAACTTGCTGCAGTCATTAGCGTGGTTAAAAGTTCCTCACTGTTTGCCTGAAAAGTATTTATGTCGTTGAAGTTTTCAAGTTGAAGCAGCGGTGTCGATTGAAATAATACCAGTTGGAGACAGCTCATTTAGACTTCATATTCTGTCACTGACTGTTTAGTCGGCATACGAATCCCTCCTCTCAAAATGCGTAGGGAGCTTTCAGGCTGCATCTTGGTACAATCTTCGTAACACCATTTTGTTTAATAACAGTAAGCTGCTCATCAAAAGATAACCAGTGTCCATCTTTATAAACACAGGTTAATGTCCTGACACCAGTCTTGGCAGGATCAAACCTGTTTACTGTGGCTTTTAATAAGCCATCCCAATAATTGGTTTCTTCGTCAGAATACAAATCTTCAAATTCTTCAACATTGACTACTGTAATGTCATTAGAATCGATTACCAATTTTAAATAAGGGTGGTAGGTTGGGTCATAAAAATGATCTGGATCAGTAACCCATAATTCTTTGGCTAAAGGATTCTCCATCAGATCTTCAAATTTCTTTCTTACAATTCTTGTATCATACTCCATAATATACACGCCTCCCTGCTTGTTGTCTGTTTACTGGTATCTGGCTGGGATTTCTCATGGTTGCTCAAAAATTCCGGGTCTTCCCCTTACATCAGCTTTTTTTAAAGCATATCATTTTATCCTATAAAAATCAATAAGGAAGTACATCAGAACCTCTCTCCCTTACAACTCCTTGCGGGAAATCTGGGTCAGTGGAGAAGTTATCTTAAAATTTCTATATTCTTCAATGATAGGCATTTTTTATGACAAGCATTCTTCAATGATAGACATTTTTTATGACAGACATCTTTCAATGATAAGCATTATGTACTTTTTTGAAGCTAATATAAAGAACTATAAATATAGACAAAAACTTTCAAAAAAATAACAACCAAATCTATGAAATTTAGTGATATCATAAGAGGATACCATGAAATTATGACAAAGGTTTGTGTGTTTTATGAAAGGAAGGAGGAATTGCGATGGCGGAAAATAAGGATCTGCAGGAGGAAAATTCCGGCGCGGAAGAGGAGCTTGAGCTGGATTTGGAGGATCTGGAGGATGTGTCCGGGGGCGTCAGCCTGAGAAATGTAGGCAAGGTGAAGACAACGCCTATCAGCCAGGATACGATCGGAAGAATTTAAAGCACTGTCCAGCCAGGATACGATCAGAAGGAAGGAAAGCACTGTCCAGCCAGGATATGATTGGAAGGATTTAAAGAGCTGTCCGACCCGGGACAAAAACGGAAGAAAATACCGCATAGATTTGGGTCATGAGAGATGTTATTTCAAAAATTCTATATTTTTAAATGATAAACATTTTTAAATGATGAACATTTTTCAATAATAGACATTTTTAAATGACAAACATCTTTCAATAACAAACATTATGTACTTTTTTGAAACTAATATTAGCAACTATAAATATAGGCAAGAACTTTCAAAAAAATAACAACCAAATCTATGAACTTTAGTGATATCATAAAAAGATACCACGAAGTTATGAAAAAAGTTCGTGTGTTTTAGAACAAAGCGGGCAAAGCCCGCATCTGTTCGGATCTTAGCCGTTTCCGAAGGAAGCGGCCATGAAATAAAAGAAAGGAGGGATTACAATGGCGGAGAATAAGGATCTGCAGGAGGAAAATTCCGGCGTGGAAGAGGAGATTGAGCTGGATATGGAGGATCTGGAGGATGTATCCGGGGGTGTCAGCCTGAGAAATGTAGGCAAGGTGAAGACAACGCCTATCAGCCAGGATACGATCGGAAGGATTTAAAGCACAGTCCGGCCGGGATACGATCGGAAGGATTTAAAGCGCTGTCCGGCCCGGAATACGATCGGAAGAAAACAGGCTGGAATGCTGCAAGGTTAAGAAAAAGGGACTGCCGCATGGAATACAGGCGCAAATTGTCGTTTGATTGGAAAGTGATTTGGAAAGAAATACCATAATGTATTGTCTGGTTTTTATTGCGGCAGCCCCGGCAAAAAAGGAGTGAGGCTATGTATCTGTGGAAGAAAGCGCTGAAAAAGAGCCTGGCGCTGGCGCTTGCCCTGTCTTTAGCCGGGACAGGGAATATGGCGGAAGCCGCTTCCTCTGTGGGGAAGATAAAAGCCCTGGAAAATGAGAAGCAGCAGGCATTGGAGCAGCAGCTTAGAAAAGCCATCCGCGATGGAAAAGCGACGGCGGAAGAATACCCGAATGGACTGTTTAATTTTTTAGGGACGCAGTTTGAGATCCATGAGGGAGACGGCTATGTGGAATTATGCGTGATAAGGCAGGGTGGAACGGAAGGAGAAGCCAGTGTCCGCGTAAAGGCGATTGATATCACGTCTTCTTATGGCGACGATTATAAGATTTATGAAAGCAAGAAAAAGCTTTCCCCGATAGAACGGGGAGAAGATGCGGTTTCCCTGATCGAAGCGGCGTATGAAAAAGGGTTAAATATCAGTAAGTGGAAGGAAAGCGGGGAAGATGTTCTTGCCTCCGCTGTGGATACTTACCAGGAGAGCCTGTCTCAGGAAGAAGAGACACAGGAAAATGCACAGGAAGAGACGCAGGAAGAAGAGACAAATGCCGTGAAAGCGACGGCAGTGAATAAAAAGGATAATAAGAAGCTTATCAATACGGCGGACACCGAGCCACTTTCCTTAAGGGAAGTGAAGGAAAATTATACCGGGGAGGAGTCTGACCGCAAGGATTGGAAAGTCGTTGCGGACGAAGAGACTTCGGAGGCGGTCAGGGAAAATTACGAGCTGTTTTTTGAAAGCGCAGGCGGGACGGAAGCGGAGCTTACGTTTGAAGACGGCGAGTATGTAAAGTATCTGTACCTGTTCCCGGAGGATGATAAAGAAGCGGAGGCGGAGGAGCAGCTTGTCCTTGCCCTCCTTCCGGAAAACGGCTCCCAGGTGGGAAGCAGCTACCACTCTTATGTCAACCTTGTGGACAATGAAGAGGTGGAAGAGGCGACTTATGAGTTTGACAGCCCGGAGGTAACGGCAGGGAAAGAGGAAGCTGTTGTCACCGTCAAAAGGACGAAAGGGATCGGCTATTTTAACACGGTTTATATCGGGACGGCGCAGGGAAGCGCGAACCCGGAAGCGGACTATACTGCAGGCCTTTCCCAGATCGATTTTTATCCGGGGCAGACGGAGCAGACCATCTCGATTGACATCCTGGAGAATGAATACCGGAAGGAAAGCAGGGATTTTTATGTCCTTATCAGCAAGGATGGGGAAGAATATGAGGATGCTTCCTGCCATGTGACGATTCCGGGCAATCAGGGCAAGGTGAAGGCGCTGGCGTCCAGCACAGATGTTTCGGGAACGCCGGAGAAGATCACCTCGAAAGGGTTTGCCACTGGGACCAAAGGACAGTGGGGCGTCCCTTCTGCGGATATGAATTATTCCGATAGCGCTAAGGTCTATTCCAGCGGGAATTATACAAGGTACAATCATACCGGGGGAACCTATACGGCATCGACAAGGGATTTGAAGCTGTATGGCGTGGACAGGTTTGAGGTCGGTTACAGCAATACCGGCTCCGGGCGCTACTATACGACAGATGCATACTATTATAAAAACGGCTGGAATAAATTTTGGGGAATAAAGACATGGTATAAAGAAACTCGCCAAGAGTATAGTTACAGCCTTGATGTCCTTTTTGGAAACAATAAGAAAACCAGCAAAAGCGGCCAGGTCACGGGAGAAACGGTTCTTACCGTCAATAATTTCAGCCAGTCGGAGTGGAGCGGCGGCTTTACGCTTTCTTCCTGGGCAAGCACCGGCAGTAGCTCTTATGGAAGGACAAACTGGGCAAGGCTCTTTTTGAGGGCATACAGCTATGAGTGCAGGAAGCCTTCCGGCACATTTAAGATCCATACCTATGAGCCTTCCTTAAGCGGAAGCACGACAAATCTGAACCAGAAGGAGGAAACGGACATCACCCCGTCCATGAGCCTCAAATCCGTAAATTCCAACGTAGGGAATACGGTAAGCAGTGCGAACGGCAGTACGCAGGTGTACCGTTCGGATGCGTTAAATTTTGCCTTGAGCAGTAATTATAACAGTGATTATTTATCTTTCAAGGGAATTGAGGCAAGCAATAACGGCTCTTCCTGGAAAAAGGTCAGCGACAGCTTAAGCGTTGTATTAAACGCGGACTTTTTCAGTAAAGTTGATTTAAAGAACACAAGTAAAATTTATTTCCGTCCGGTATTTCAGCAGAACCAGGCGACGGTAAAATTTGTTCTGGATCAGGAAACGAAGAAGTACCAGAGGGGAACCTATACCAATGTAACGGAAGATTATTCCAAAACCATTTTCATTGGGGATAAAATCAGGAATATCCAGGGAAAATCGGGAAATGTGGCAGGATACCGCCCGGTATTTTACTTAAATACTGCACAAGGGAAAAATACGTTTGCGCAGGCGGCGGACAACACTTCCCTGACGCTCGATAAGAACAATGTGGCGGGCGCGGTAGCGAACCTGACAGTATCGACAGCTTACAATGAGGTGAAGCTTGCCTATGAAAATCCGGAGCTTACCGTGCAGGCGGACCCGAATACCTATCGGAATACCTATACGAACCTGAAATATACGATTGACGGGAAAGAGTATGACTGCTCGAAGACGCAGGATATCGAAGCCATGCATACCCTGATGGAGGAAAAATATAAAAATGGAACGGATGCGCAGGTGAGCGTTTCCTTTGAATATCTTGCCAATCCGGAATATAAAAACGGGAAAGGGAACCAGGAGAAGGAATTTGGCAATCCGAGATATGCCGTATTTAACGTTTACCATGCCGGGGAAGTGGTTTCCTCGGACAGGCTCTCTCCGGTAACGTCAACAAGGAATGGAAACACGGTATACACCTTTACAAAGTCGGGAAGCTGGAAAACGCTTGGATGGACGGAAGGCACGTATGCCACAATCACTTTCTACGGCAGCTTGACCATCGGCAACCTTACGGTGACTTCTCAGGAGACAGAGGCGGAATTTTTAGCTTCCTCCGCAGGCTATGTCTTTGTGGAAGATCCGGACGGGGACATTATCAAGGACAAGAACGGGAATACCCTCGGAAACCTGTCCTTAAAGTTAGCGTTTACGGCGCTGAACCCGCTGACGACGTATAAATTTATCGGCACGCCGTCGGATGCCTTTATTACCCGCTGGGCGGATTATTCTATGGACGAGGATTCGGACGGGAATGTTGGCAACGAGGAGATCGGGAAGGCAAGAGCGCGTTTGGAGGCGCTCGGGCAGGACGGCAACCTTGCCAAAGGCTTTACCGTTTACTATGGAAATACATTCAGTTACCAGCCAAGCACCTACTCTAAGAGCAAGCTCTACTATGATTTCGTCAAAAGGGATTCCTCTACCGGAAGCAATGCGGTCGGCATCAGGCTTACCAAACGATATGCTACTGTTTTAGAGCCGGATGTGATAAAGGAAGAGCCTTTAAGCGGCGCAAGAGTAGTCTTTGCGGGCGTGAAGGAAGTCACGGAGGAAAAAGGAGGCGAAGGCATTTATGGCGATATCGGAAATTATGAAAAAGGCGTGACCTATCTGGTTGACGTGAAATATGAAAATACGGATTTCCAGGTCGGCGTGCAGGGGACGACGTTCCAGGAGGCTGTCATCGATGTCACCAAAGTCATGTTCCCGACCGATTTTTCCGCAGTCGTAGATGGAAACACGGTAGTTCAGACGAATGGAAATTCCTCGTTCTTAAAAATCGAGAATAAGGACGTGGAGTTCAGCTTTAACTTTACATCTTCGCTTGGCGTAAAGCCAAATAAGGCAAAAGTCACCATTTATGATCTGGAAGGGAACACGAAAGCAGAAGAAACGCTGACAAGGAGCAGCTCCTCGGAGATGTTTACCTGGAAAATCAACCCTGCCAAAGCAGGCGTTATGCCGGGCTGCCAGATGAGGATTCAGGGTATTTTTGAGGACAGCGACGGCGTCCATACCTATCCTCCGGTGGAAACGGGGATGGTATTCCAGGCGGCATTTACGGCAATCAGCGTTGCGGCAAGCTTCCAGACGGCGCTTTCCACGTCATTAGATATGTTTGGGAAAATTAATACGAAGTTCGATCTTCCGTTAGACTACGATCTGGACAGCCAGGCGAATGTGACAGAGTATACGGATAAAGAAGCCGGAGAGGCGAAGGTCCAGACAAGGCAGATTGCGTTTGGCTATAACACGGATGTTATGAACGAGTTAAAGCAGCAGCAGATAGAGCACCGTGCGGACAACAAGGGAGAAGCCATGTCCGGGCGGGACAATATAAAGAAATACATGGAATCCCTGATGGAAGGAACGCTGGGCGATGATGAGGAAGAAGGACAGCCGGGCGAAGAACAGGGCGGCGAAGGAGAAAGCGGAAGCGGCGGCGAAAGCGGAAGCGGCGGCGAAAGTGGCAGTGGAAGCGAAAGTGGAAGCGGCGGCGAAAGTGGAAGCGGCGGCGAAAGCGGCAGTGGAAGCGGAAGTGGAAGCAGCAGCGGAAGCGGAAGCAGCAGTGAAAGCGCAAGTGAAAATATAAAAGAAAGTACTGAAAGGGTACAGAATGCCCAGGCGGAAAATACTACGCAGAACAGCAGCGCAGGAGAAAGCACATTTAATTTTGATTTCAGCGTGGCTCTGATCCTGACGGTGGAATCCGGTGTCAGGGACGGAAAACCGGACGGGCAGAATTATTTTGATTCCCTCGCACTGATTGCTTCCGGAGTGGCGGAAGCGGGATATAGCGCGACCTATACAACACCGATTGGCATCGATATTATCGTGAAATTTGGCGCTTCCGGCAACGCTGTTGTAGCGTTCGGTGCGGAAGCCTCCAACGGGCATAAGACGGACGATGTCTTTAACCTGACAAAGAACGGATCGGACAAAGAGAAGTTTAAGTTAAACAGCGAGAATTTCTCCCTGTATACCAAATTCCTGTTAACCCCGAAGATTGAGGTTTCTGCGGGCGTAGGGCTGGGAGGAGGAAAGCTTCTTTCAGTAACCGTGACGGGATCGGCAAAGTTTGATTTCGGCTTTACCGTCCCAATCATGGGGGACAACGAGACCTCGCAGGGAAGCGGAAACGTTACCTTAAGCGCGGATCTGAAGCTGAAAATCTTATTTATTAAAAAGACCTGGAATTTATATGAGTCAGAAAAAATGAACCTGTTTGACTATGGGCGTTCCGTATCTGCAATGAGCATTGCCAATATGCTCAACGCCCAGGGAGATAATTATCTGTATGAGGATATTTCCGAGGGCACGGAAATCATGGCAAGGGATTATCTGAAAAACAGAGGAAAATGGCAGCCGTCCTCCGGTATCAGCACCCTTTCCCTGACGGCAGAAGAAAAGACCCTGCTGAGAAAGGGAATTTATCCGTATCCGCAGACAAAGCTGGTAGATCTTGGAAATGGCAGACTGTTAATGGTATTTGTAGATGATACAGGAAAAAGAGATCCCTATAACCGTTCCCAGTTATTCTATGTCACATCACAGGACGATGGAAAGACATGGACGGACCCGGAAGCAGTCGATACGGACGGAACCTGGGACGAAGCGCCGGACGCATTCCTGGTAAAAGACGGGAAAGTTTTAGTGACATGGTCGGATGCTTCCAGAACGTATACGGAAAACGATAATTCCATTGAGCTCCTTTCCGCGCTTGATATCAGCGGCGCATGGTTTGATACGGAAACTATGACGATGGGAGAAGAATTTTCTATTACCAAAACAACCGAGGAAGATAAGAATTCCGATACTGCGCCAATGATTTCCTATGATGAGGAAACCGGGCGGCTGATGGTATATTACAGCAAGGTTGATTATTACGATAAAGGAGAAAAAGAAGAAAAAGAAGAAGAAGAGACGCAGAGCACAGAAAAAGATCCCTGGAAGGAGCCGGAGGGAGATGTGATAACGGAAGGAGCAGTATCAACTTACGGCGATCTGGTCAATGGCTATAATCTCATTACTTACCGTTACGCTGATTGGAATGAAGAAACTTCTGACTGGGACTGGAATGACAAATATACAGATAAAGAAATCGAGGACAGCGAGGGTACTCTTGATTCCGATCAATATTATGGGCAGAGATTCCTGGATTTGGCCGTTCCTGCCGTGCTTGAGGAGACACAGATAGAAGACACGGAAACCGTTCCTAACTATACCTATGGCGGTGAAGGCGAATTGGTAGAAGATGGAACAAGACAGGAGACCAGGATCAGGACTGAACGGAATTTAAAGAAGCTGGATAAGCAGATAGCAGATCCGGTGATTGTGGATTCCGATCTGATTTCCTATAACGGGCTGGCGCTCTATGCCTATACGATGGATTTTGATGGGAATCTGAAAACCAGGGAAGATCAGCAGCTCTATATGCAGATCTATAACTATGCGACAGATACATTCCATTACCCGATCCAGATTACCTGCGGGGAAATCCCGAACAGCAGCCCTCAGTTTGTCCGCTGCAAGGGAATGACCTATTTATACTGGATTCAGGGAGGCGATATTAAGTACCTGAATATTACGCAGGTTGTCAGAGGCATGGAACAGGCGGATGGCTATCTGAAGCTGGCGAATATTCCTGTTGGTACTGACAGCGATGATAGCATTAGTATGTATTACCTTTCCTCGGACGATCCGATTATGACGGCAGTGGAGCATGAGAAGGAAATCGACGAGGATGGAAATGTCGTTGAAAATGAGATCAGCAGCTTTGATATCGAAGCAAATAATGACAGCATGTATATGCTCTGGACGGCAATGGTAACTTCCCAGAAAGATCCGGAAGAGATCGGGGAAGACGGCGAAGATGTGGTTAGAGAAACCCAGATCTTCGGAGCTTACTGTGAACCGGAGCTTGAGTTAAAGGAAACACAGACACCGGTTACCTTTGAGGATGATGAAAATGTAACCTACCAGTTTGTGAAAGGAAAAGGAAAGGATACCTATCCTGAGTCCGCAACACTGAAAAAAGACTATACAGATGAAGAAACAGGAGTGGAATATAAGGAAGGCGACACCATTACTTTTAAGTATCAGGCAGAGGAAGAAACAGAAGATACCTATGGAAACGATATTCACTATCAGCTCATGGAGGATGTCAATGGAAAGACAGGGGTGGTAAAAGCAGGCGATCCGGCAGTAAGGACAGTGCAGGAAATTGCCGTTACCGACGGCTCTGACTGGTCTTCCCCAATCCAGATTACGGACGAAGAAGGGGCGAATTATACCGACCTTTCCTTCCGCGTGACAGGAGAGGATGAAATCCAGGCTTCCTTTGCCAAAGGCGTACAGGTAAGAAATGAAAACGGCGTTTTTGAGGAAGACGAAAGTTCCAAGAGCTTATATGTGCAGACCTTCCATGTAACCAGCGAATTAAAGGCGCAGGAGACCGTAAGCGACAGCGAGCTGTACCTTCCGGGCAGCAGCGCAGAATTTTCCGTTACGGTAACCAATGACGGATTGAAGCCGTTAAAGGATATCAAGTATCGTTTTTATGCAGAAAAAGACGGAGAAAAGCTGGAGGGTTCGGAAGCAGAATGGCTGCCTCTTTCCCCGAAGACAAGCCTGCGTGCAGAGTTTAAGACCGGAGAAAATTCAGGGGAAATTCAAGAAGACGTGCAGGATAAGGAAACGCCTGTCACGATGACAGAGAAAGATGAAAATGAGCTGTTGGGAGGAACTTCCTTAACGGTAACCGGCAGCGCAATCCTCGGAGATCAGATCGAGGGAACCAGGCTTGTCTTTGAGTTTCAGGACAGCGAAGGAAACGAGATTGCCACAAAGACCAAAGAGCTCCATGAGCAGGCAGTGCTTTCCGTGAACGTCAATGAGGTCCGGATGACCGGGGAGAATACGGCGGAGGCTGACGTCTCTGTATTAAATACCGGAAATAAGGAGTATCAGGGCGATGTCAACGTAACCTATAAAGGAAAGACCATTGGAAGCGTAAGCAATGTAACGGCTCCATACGGGGAAAAGACGCACGTGATCGTTCCGTTCAGTACAGAAAAAGTAACCTATGGCACTGTGACGGAAAATGAGGATGGAAGCCTTCAGGACAGCGCTGACCTTACCGTATCCTGCGGGGATGTGGAAAAAGAAGCGCAGCTTGTCCGCAAAACGACGCCGGAGGCAGGATATTCCTACAGCGCCGTGAAATCCTTTGCCATTGCCGCTTCGGATGCTTCCGACGAGAATTCGGAAAAAACAACGGTGAAAAATTCCTTAGAGGTAGGAGAGGATGAGGTAGTTTATCTGGAGAGCGTCTTTGACATCGACGAAAACGGGACAGCGGCAAAAGAGCTTACGAAGCTTGGAATTTCCGCAGACTCCATGATGGAAACGGAGTGGGTATCCTCCGATCCGGATACCGTCTATATCAACAGCAAAGGGCTGTTAATTCCTATGAAGGAAGGAAGCGCGGAAATTACGGCGAAGGTTTATCCAAAGAATGACAAGAGTGATTCTGTCAGCACCGTTTCCGATGAAATTTCCGTTGTGGAAAAACAGACCTATTCCCTGCCGGAAGGACTGGTAAAGACAAAGGCAATCCGCGTTACTGTCACAGGCAATGACGACGACGACAATCATAACACGCAGGGAGGCGGAACCCTCAGCCCAAGCATTATCCCTTCGAACAATACTTCCAAGAAGGACGATAAGGAAGAAGAAGAGAAAGACGATTCTTCAAAAGAAGAGGAAGAAGAGGACGATAAGCAGGACACCGATTCTGACGACAGCCAGAACAGCAATCCGGGAACGGATAATACGGACAGTTCTTCGGACGATAAAAAGGAAGACACCTCAAACAAGAATAAAAACAAAAATAAAAACAACAACAAGAACAAAAATACCACCACGAAAAAGCAGGTTAAAAAAGCAAAAGTCACCGTAAAGAAAAATACGAAAAAAGTTACGATCAAGACAATCGAAAAAGCTTCCGTTACCGTCCAGGTATATAAAAACAAGAAGCTTGCCAAAAAAGGAAAGAAAAAGGGCCTGATCCGTTCTTATTCCGTGAAGGCAAAGAAAAATAAGAACGGAAACGTAACAATCAAGCTCAAGAAGAAACTAAAGAAAAACCAGGTAGTCAGAATTACGATCAAGAGGAAAAATTATAAAACGAAGGTGATTATTAAAAAAATTTAGAGTGATTTAGAGTAAAAAAGCTTTCTCTTTTCAGGCTTTCCCCGATGTTTTTGTAAATGTCGGGGATGGGCCTGGAAAAAAGGAAGCCTGTAACAGGGGAGAGTTAACAGACAGCAGGGAGCTTGACGGATAGGGATTGGAAAAAATATGGGAGTTAAATAAAAAATATAGTGAAAGAATCTGTCAAAATGCAGCCGGAGTGATACGAGGAGAAGAAAAGTGGCAAAGAAACGAATATGGATTTTAAGTGCGATCACAGCTCTTATCGTGGCCGTGGGAATCGTGTTATTTATTTTATGGAAACAACATCAGACGTCAAAGAAAACGGATGGGGAAAGCCTGCATGTCGTGATACTCGACAGTGAAGAATTTTATTATTCTGAGTCGGGGATCGGTCAGGGAATACGTTTTGCAATGGAAGATATTGAAAAAAACGGCAGTTTTCCCATTACGTTTGATTTGATTGAGGATGATGGAAATTATGTAAAGGGGTTATCGCTGGCAAAAGCATTGGCAAAAGATCCTTCTGTGGACATTGTGATTACGCTGCAGAATTTCGATTCTGTGGATGCAGAAATGCCTTTGTTTGAAGAGGCGGAGAAACCGTTTATTGTGACAATGGGGTGCTATGACGAGGTGGCGGAGCAGGGGTATAATTATCTGCTGACGGATTTTTTAAATGCCAGGACTATGGGAGAGCAGATCGGGCATTTTCTGGTTGAAAACGGAAGCAGAAATATTGCCCTCTGCCATTCAGATACCACATTCGAGCGGGACCAGATCAGGGGAGTTTTGTCTGTGCTGGAAAATGAACCGGACTGCAATGTTTATTATTCCCAGACCGGGCCTTTTCGTGATACGGAACTGGGGGATATGCTGGCGCAGTATAAGTTGCTTGATATTGATACGGTGGTTGCAAACTTTTATGCGCAGGAGGACAGCGAATGGCTGCTGACAAGGTTATCAAAAACAATGCCCGAGCTGGTGAGGGTAGGGGATTATGTGCTTGATAATTCCGGTGTGCTTAAAGAATATGGAAAGGATCTGGAAGGCGTGTTTATTGTCCCGAATTATCCATATGAAAACAGCCGGGCGCTGGATGATTTTATTGCGCGTTATGAGAACGAAACCAAAGAGAATTTTACAACGACCGCAATCCAGTATTACGATCTGTTTAGGATGCTTTCTGATTACTGCGGCGGGAAAAAGCCCAAAGGGTCTGAACTGATGGAAAAATTAAAGCAGCCGTCCGGATATGCGGGGACAGGCGGAACACTTTCCTATGATGAAAACGGATGCCTGCAGGTAGAGGACTGCCCGGTGTTTTTATGCCACAATGCGGAGTTTGTTATGTACGGGGAGGAAGAAGAGTGAAAGCAGAATTATTCAGCCAGCGGGCAATGGATCAGTTATCTACGCCGGAACAGCTTGACAGGCAGGTGAAGCTGCTGTCTCCTTCCATCTGGGTGCTGTTTGCCGCGGTGCTTGTAGGTGTGTGCTCCGCAGTGATATGGATGTTTGTCGGCACCATATCAAACGGGGAAGATTATGCGGGCGTGATCTATAACCATGATGATGCGCAGCGCGTGAGCGCACAGACAGACGGCATTCTGCACGATGTTCTGGTAGTCGAGGGAGACCATATCGCAAAGGGAGATATCATTGCAACGATTTATAACCAGGAGATATCAGAACAGATCGAGGAACTCTTAAAGGAGCAGAAAGATATGGAAGAGGGGTCAGAGGATTATAAGGCTGTTGAGAATGAACTGCTGGCCTTAAACGGGAAATTGATCCTGAGAAGTGAAACGGAAGGCATCGTGCAGCGGGTAGAATTGAAAAATTCTGCAGTGGAAGCGGGAGATACTGTCGCGACATTGATTCCGCAGAGTTTTTTCAGTTATAACGAAGTATATCTGTATGTGCCTAAGGAAGAATCCGGTGCATTTGAAGTGGGGATGGAGGCGCAGATTACGCCTTCTTATGTGGCGAGGGAAGAGTATGGCTATATGGAAGGCGTGATATCCTCCATTTCGGAGTATATAGTTTCGGATAATCATATCTTAAAGCATATGGGGACGCTGGATTATGTGGAGGAGCTCAGGGAGTCTGACAGTTGTGTAGAGATTACGATCCAGTTAAATGTGGACGCGGAGGACGGAAATTATGTCTGGTCCAATCCAAAAGGCAGGAAGTTAAATGTGAAATCAGGGGATCAGTGCAGCGTGCGGATCATAAAACAGGAATATCATCCGTATGAACTGTTGTTTTCCAATTAGGGGATAAAGAAAATGAAAAAAAGGAAGATTCCGGTTATTCTGCAGATGGAAGCGGTGGAATGCGGCGCAGCTTCTCTTGCAATGATACTTGGATATTATGGGCGATATATACCATTAGAGCAGATGCGCGTGGACTGTAATATCACCCGGGACGGCAGTACGGCAAAGTATATTCTTTTAGCGGCAAAAAAGCATGGTCTGATTGCAAAGGGCTATAAGCTCAATGCGGAATCTCTGCGGAAGCGGACGGATTTTCCGGTTATCATCCACTGGAATTTCAATCATTTTGTGGTATTGGCCGGATTTGAAAAAGACCAGGCTGTCCTGCATGATCCGGCAGAAGGACGGGTGAAGGTGGACTGGGAGACGTTTGTAAAGTCGTTTACCGGGATTGTGCTTGCCTTTTCACCCGGAGAGGATTTTGTTCCGATCGGCAGACCCGGCAGCACGAACCATTATCTGAGAGAAGGGCTTGCCGGAATGAAAAAGCCCGTTATTCTGGTGGTTATGTCGGGGTTAATCTATGCCATGATACGGATACTGCCTCCGGTATTTTATAAAATATTTACTGATAAAATCCTGCTCGGACACCTGTCAGAGTGGCTGCCTGCGCTCGTCATAGCAATGATGGTTACGATATCCGCCGGGATCATCAGCGGTTTTCTGCAGTCTGTATTATTAGCGCGCATGAAAGCGCAGTTCTGTATTGGACATGTGTCTGCTCTTGTGTGGAAAATCCTGCGGCTTCCGGCACAGTTTTTTTCCCAGCGTTTCAGCGGGGATATTGTGTCGCGCGTGGAAAATCAGGATGAAATTGCCGATCTGCTGTTCCGGCAGATGATACCCGCCTGTATGGAAGCGCTGTTTCTCGTCATGATGATGATACTGATGTTTTGTCTGGATCCGTGGATTGGCGGGATTATTTTCGGTATCGGCATCGTGGAAATGGTGTTTATGTATCTGGTTTCAGCCAGGAATGAAAACGCTGCCCGCAGTATCGCAAGGGATCAGGGCAAGCTTTCGGGAGCTATGCTCTCCGGTATCTCCATGATTGAGACGGTAAAGGCAGCCGGGGCGGAGAGCGGGATCGTCGAAAAATTGCTGGGTTATCAGACCAAATATAATAATTCGATGATGGTTCTGCAGAAAAACCGTCTGTATACCGATCTGCTTTCGGTACTGTTAGAGGGGATTAGTACGGCGGCGGTCTTGATTGTCGGGATTTATGCGATCTTTGACGGCAGAATGACAGTCGGGCTTTTAGCGGCATTCCAGTCGTTTTTGCAGCTCTTTTTTACGCCGCTTCAAAGGGTGGGAGCCTGTGTCTGGGCTGTGCAGGAGATTGCGGGAAGCGTAGACCGCGTGCAGGATGTGATGGCTTTTGAGGAGGCTGTTTCAGAAGAAGCCATGTTTGCGGAAACGGATTGTGCTGCAGAAAAGCTGTCGGGGAACGTAGACGTGGAGCATGTCAGTTTTTCTTACAGCCCCGTGACGCCGCTTTTGTTAAAAGATTTTTCCATCCATGTAAAGCCTGGGGAAGTCATTGCGATCTCCGGGGCGAGCGGAAGCGGAAAGTCTACGTTTACAAAGCTTTTGTCAGGTTTGTACCGCGCTAACAGCGGGAACATCCTGTTTGATGGAATGCCGATCGGGGAGATCGATCACTATGTGTTCTGCAGCTCCGTGGCAGTGGTGGAGCAGAATATTTCTCTGTTTGCAGGTACTATCCGCGACAATATTACGATGTGGGATGATGAGATAGAAGAACAGACAATGATAAAAGCGTGCAAGGATGCCTGCATTCATGATGAGATCATGAAACGGCGGGGCGGGTATGATTACATTGTCCGCGAGGGCGGAAATGATCTCTCAGGCGGGCAGAGGCAGAGGATTGAGATTGCCCGCGCCCTTGCAAAAAATCCTTCCATCCTGATTCTGGATGAGGCGACATCCGCCCTGGACGTGATAACGGAAAAACAGGTGATGGATGCGGTGAGAAGGAGAGGAATCACCTGTTTTATCGTGGCGCACCGTCTTTCTACGATCCGGGATGCCGACGAAATACTGATGCTTAAGGACGGTGAGATCAAAGAGCGCGGTACTCATGAAGAATTGATGAAGCTGGGCGGGGCATATGCCGCTTTAGTCAGAAGCGATTGAGAATAAAAAAGGTAACAGATAAAAGCAGGTCATGCCGCAGGAGAAAAGAGGAAATAAGCATGAGATCGATAAAGGAAAGGAAGAAAAAAGAGCAGGAACGGCTGAAGGATTCCGTGCGGGCTTTATACCGCGGTATCTGGAGGGATAAAAATGCAGCCCAGGAGCAGGAGTATTCTTCCGAAGCAAATGCACTCTATGACATATTGGAATATTATAAGCTGGATAAGATCCGGATTCCTCCCACATTAAAGGAAGAGAGCGGGCTTTCTTACATACTGCGGGAATCAGGGATGCTTATGCGCCGGATTACACTGGAAGGAGAGTGGTGGAAATACGGCGGGCTTCCGCTTCTGGTGACGGATGAGGACGGGGAAGAATTTGCTCTTCTGCCGGACAGGTCCGGGCGGTACGCAAGAGTATACAGCGGCGCGTTAAAGCGGATTCATGCAAAAGAGGCAGAAAGGATAAAGGCGGAGGCATATTGTTTTTACCAGTCGCTTCCGGCGGAGCAGTCGGGGTTTGGCGCTCTGATCCGGTTTTGGATGCAGAGTATCCGCCCGTCAGATGTATGGATGATTGTGTTCGTGAGTGTGCTTGTGGAACTCTGCGGGCTGCTTCTGCCTTATATCAACAGCGTTGTATATAACAGCATCATACCGTCCGGAACCGCAAGGGAGATTCCCGGTATTATGATTTTAGTGCTGAGCTCTGTCTTTTTTTCGGCTTTGATTGGATTGTCGCGGAACATATCCATCTCCCGCATTGGGCAGAAAATGCAGGTGGTGGGGCAGAGCGCCGTATGGAGCCGGATGTTTTCGCTTCCAACCGCCTTTTTTAAGCGCTATGAAGCGGGGGAACTTTACAACCGGGCAAATTCGGTAACGCAGATTTGCCAGATCATAGGAGGGCAGATGATACCTGCGGTTCTTAGCGCCCTGCTTTCCTTTGTCTATCTGGTACAGATCTCATGGTTTGCCGGAAGCCTGGTCGCTCCTTCGATAATTATTCTGGTTGTCATGTTTTTAAATATCATGACGGCAGGCGTAATGCAGGTAAAGCAGAACCGCCGGAAGACCCAGGTGGAGAACCGCGTTACCAGTATCCTGTACCAGTTGGTAGGAGGCATTATGAAGATCCGGACATCGGGAGCCGAAGTGCGGGCGTTTCAGAAATGGGCGGAGGAATGGAAGGATATGCCGGTGCTTTCCCGTTTCTTTTTGCAGGTTACAGACGTGTTCGCAGCGGTCATACCGATTGCAGGAAGTATATGGCTTTATATTACTGCATGGAACAGCGGCTTGTCGGCATCGGATTTTATCGCATTTTCTACTGCATTCGGCTCTTTGCAGGCAGCAATCTTAGCGCTGTCTGCGGTTGGATTTCAGTTTGGCGAATTGAAGATTTATGTAGATATGCTCCAGCCGATCCTGGACGAGCAGCCGGAGATATGCGGCGGGAAAGAGTATGTTTCAAAGATCAGCGGCAGCATTGAAATCAGCAATCTTTTTTTCCGCTATACGCCGCAGATGCCTTATGTGATTGATGGGCTTACCCTGCAGGTAAAAAAAGGGGAATACATTGGGATCGTCGGCGGTTCCGGATGTGGGAAATCTACGCTGTTCCGGCTTTTATTGGGATTTGAAGTGCCGGAGAGCGGCTCTGTTTATTATGACGGAAAAGATGTAAACCGCATGGAGCTTAAGTCGTTAAGGCAGAGGATCGGCGTAGTGCTGCAGAATGGCAGTCTTTTTTCCGGCGATATTTATACAAATCTTTCCATCTGCGCCCCGTGGCTTACGATGGACGAGGCGTGGGAGGCGGTAGAGAAGGCGGGGCTTGCAGAGGACATTGAGAAAATGCCGATGGGGATGTTTACCATGCTTTCCGAGGACGGAGGAGGCATTTCCGGAGGGCAGAAGCAGCGGCTTTTAATTGCCCGCGCCCTTGCGTCAAGGCCGGATATCTTATTGTTTGATGAGGCGACGTCGGCTCTTGACAATAAAACGCAGGCGATTGTCGTAAATTCCTTAAAAGAACTTAGCTGCACCCGCCTGGTGATTGCGCACAGGTTATCGACCATCCGTGACTGTGACCGGATTCTGTATCTGGATAAAGGAAAAATTGTGGAGGAAGGCACTTATGAGCAGTTGATGGCGAGAAACGGGGCGTTTGCAAAAATGGCAGAAAGACAGATGGTTTCCGTAAACGGAGATGCCGGGTGAGGAAACAGAAAGGTCAGCGCGAAAAATATAAAGTCTGGAGCGGAGATTTTATGAAAAAAAGATATTTTGGAATTTTAGCGGCGGCGGTATTGGCACTGATAGGATTGTATGCCGGATGGGAATGGTTTGGGATCAATCCGTTTTATTCCTATGAGATGTCCAATCTGATTTATGCGGCAGGCGATGCACAGGATAATCTTCTTGTACTGGAAGATTCCGGCGGCAGGCTTATCAAATTGGATTCTTCCGGAAAGCTGCTTTGGAAAAGTGAAGTGTTTGAGAGTGCAAGACAGGTAGTCAGCGATGAGGAAGGCACGATCTATGTACATGATGTGCAGATCGAGCAGGGAGTCCGTATTTTTTCCGAAACTATTCTTTCTTTTGATAAGAATGGAAAGAGGAAAGAGGATGCGGTCTGCTTGACCTATGACGATGAAGTGATGTCACCGAGGATTGTCAGTATCGTGTCGGATAAAAAGGGGTTTTATTATTTTGTCAAACAAAAGGACGGGTTCTGGCGGAAGCAGTTTCCCGAAGGGGAAGAACGTTTTTATTCCTTAAAAGAAGCAGACACCTATCTGCTGGGTGCCGCCTATGATCCGGTTTCAGATACGGTATATTACAGCACCTATGACGGTAAGGTATGCCGCTATGAAGAAGGAGCCGAAGATACCGTGCTGTTTGACAGTGACAGTGCAGAGGAGCTGAGTGTTCCTTCGGATATTACATGCGATGCAGATGGTATCGTATATGTAGCGGATCTTGGCGTGCGTGATATTTTGCGGATTGATCCGAAAGATGGGAGTTATTCTTATCTTCCGGAGGAGGGAGAGCGCAAAGAAAAGGAGATCGCCTATTCTGTCAACGCGGATTATGCTTTTACGGCGTGTACCAATTATTCCGCAAAACAGTGGGACGGAGAGGAGTATACATATATTACATCAGCGCGGCTTGACGCAAAATGGAAGGCTGTGATTATTTTATTCTGGGTTTCAGCCGCAGTACTTGCTGTTTTGCTTTTGGCGCTGCTTCTCATTTTTATCAAATATGTCATTACAAAGGCGCAGATATTTACCAAAATTGTCGTTGGAATGGTGACTTTTGTCATGGTAATGGGTGCGTTATTTGTCGCGGTTGTGATGCCGCAGTTTCAGGAGCAGTATATCGAGTCAATCTTTTCAAAGGCGCAGCTTGCCTCTGCCGTGACAGAATCCAAAATTCCCTGTGACGCTTTCGAACGGCTGGACAGGGCATCGGATTATATGAAGGAGGATTACCTTGCCGTAAAGAACTGCGTGGAAAAAATCTTTTTAATGGATGACGACAGTATCCGTGATTTTTACTGCACAATGTACAGCGTAAAGGAAGGGGATATGATTGTCCGAAGCTATACGCTGGAAAATATCGGGGCAATTTATCCGTATGACTGGGAATATGAGGGTTCGGAAGAGCAGAAAGTGTTAACGACCCTGGAAGGAAATACCTATATGTATCAGGCGACAGAGGGGAGCTATCTGTTTGTCTTAAATCCGATCATCAACGATGACGGAAAGGCAGTCGGGCTGATCGAGGTAGGAACCAATTTAGACAGCGTATTAGTGGCGATTTACCGGATCATCAGCGGGTTGTTTATTACGGTTCTGGCAATGACCGTGGCTGTGGTCCTGCTGGTAATGGAGCTTATTTATTATGGGCAGGGGAGGAATGAATACCAGAAGAGGAAATTAAGTAATATTGGCAGCGGAAATATTGTGGTTCCCAGTGAGATTTTGCGGCTGGTGGTCTTTTTAATTTTCTTCCTGACCAATCTTGCCACAGCGTTTCTGCCGATTTTTGCAATGAAGATTTCAAAAACTTCGGTAACGTTCGGGCTGCCTGCCGAGGTGCTGGCGGCGATCCCGATTTCAGCGGAGGTGCTGTCTGGAGCGATCTTTTCCATTACGGGTTCCGGCATCTGTGAAAAGCTTGGCAGCCGGAGGGCGGTCACTTTAAGCTCTGTGGTGTTTACTGTCGGTTTTGGGCTTCGCGTTGTTCCGGATATCTGGGTTTTGACGCTTGGAAATTTGTTGCTTGGCTTCGGCTGGGGGATCATTCTGCTCATCATCAATACGCATATTGCCATGATGCCTGACCAGGAAAAAGATGCCGGATTTTCCCATTATAATGCGGCGGCTTTAAACGGCATTAACTGCGGCGTTGTATTTGGCGGTTTTTTGGTGCAGTGGATTTCTTATCGTACCCTGTTTATTATAACGGCGGTATTAAGCCTGACCGTGTTTGTCCTGGCACGAAAATATCTTTCCACAGGCGGCGTCAGCCAGGAAGAGGAAGAAGCCGGAGGCATCAGTACAATAAAATTTATTTTCAATCCCGGTATTTTAGGATTTTTCATTTTGATCGTTGTTCCGGTGATCGCATGCGGATATTTTCTGAATTATATGTATCCGATCATCGGGGCGGAATGGGGGCTTTCTGAAACAAATATCGGTTATTCTTATCTGTTGAACGGGCTTTGCGTAATGGCGTTAAGCAGGACGCTTACCAATCTGTTCCATAAAAAGAAGCGGGAGGGGCTGATCCTTGCGGCACTTTTATATGCAGGTGCATTTTTTATTGTTGCATGGTGGCAGAGCATTCCTTCTTTATTTGTGGCGCTTGTGCTTCTTGGCGTTTCTGACAGCTTTGGGCTGCCGCTGCAGACAAGCTTTTATACAGATTCCAGCCTGGTGGAAAAATATGGATATGATCGGGCGATGGGAGTGTACAGCCTGTTTGAGAACGGGGCACAGGCAGCAGGATCATTTTTATTCAGTTATGTATTGCTGATCGGTGTAAAGCATGGGCTTATGCTGGTGCTTACGGTGATACTGATCTTTACATTTATTTTTGCGGTTTTCAGCATTTTAGGAAAGAGAAAGCAGGGTGGAAAGCATGGAATTTCGGTCGATTGAGCTTAACGATCGTGAGTGGGTGGAATGTCTGCGGGATACGGCGGTAAACCCGATGACTGTGCTGTCTTTTCAGGCGCTTTATACATGGAAGGATACGTTTGATCTTAGTATATGCAGGGATTCGGATTTTTTCGCGGTTTACAGCGGAGCAGACGGCGGATATTACTATCCCTGCGGAGATCGGGAGAAATGCAGAAATTTTATTATGGAGCAGCTTGGCGGAAAAAAGCAGTTAAAGCTTCTCTATGTGCCGGAAAGTGAGATTGAATGGCTTCGTGCGGCGGGATTTTCGGTTGTGCAGAATCAGGATACCAGCGAGTACATTTATGAAAGCCATGCGCTCGCAATGCAGGGGGAAGGATGCTCCAGAAATTTCCGGCGGAAATGCAAAAATTTTTATAAAAGAAATACGTTTACAGTCAGCGGGGTTGACATGCAGAGCAGGGATATGCTTGCAGCATGGTTTACAGGCTGGGAAAAAAATCATTTATGGCAGGCGCATGACGATCGGCAGGCAGTTTGGTCTGCGATCAAAAATATGGATTCCCTTTCGATGTCCGGCGTTCTTTTACAGACGTCGGATGGTGAGTGGGCATTTTTATTGGGGTATGAAAGTACGCCAAAGATTTATGATATGGCATTCGTCAAATACAGCCAGAATATATCGGAAGATGTGGTTGCTGTATGTATCAGTGAAACCGCAAAGAAAAACTGTGAACAGTATCCGTATATTAATCTGGAGGATGATATGGGGATTGAAGGGCTTCGGACGATGAAAACGCTGTATAAGCCTGCGTTTATGCTGGAAAGCTATACGGCGTATTCCTCTGACCCGGCAGTCAATCCTGAGATTAAGCCGGGATAAGTTCCGGTTTCCGGAATCAATCTATGGTTCGTTATCATCTTTATGAAACCTTAAAGCTGTTTCCCTTATGTTGATTTTGCGCTGATTTTGGCGAAACAGCTTTGAGGGATTTTTTTTTTGGATTATTCTTGAGTCTGAGGAGGCTTCGTGTTACAATGCAGATAAGGCTCGAAAGACAAACTGCTGCAGGAAAGGAGGAAGGGGAGCTTGGCTGATTCTGAAAAACAGGAAGACAGGGAAGAGACACCTGAACACAAAAATGTCCAGAAGCATAAACTGAGCAGGTACATCAACAGTAAGTACCAGGATTCCGTGTTCAAGGACCTGTTTAAAAGCAGGGAGAACCTGTTTGGGCTGTACCGGGTACTGCATCCGGAAGATGCCCTTGCGACAGAAAAGGACATGGAATTAATTACCATCAAAAACGTCCTCTCCAACGGCGTCTATAATGACGTGGCATTCCAGGTAAAGGGCAGGCTGATGATCCTTATGGAGCACCAGTCGTCCATAAACTGGAACATGCCGCTGCGCCTGCTGGTTTATTATGCGGAGGAAGTCATGGGGTATTTAAGGAAAAAGGGAGAATCCCTCCACCAGAAAGAAAAGATTTTGCTGCCATCAGCAGAATTTTATGTTGTATATAGTGGAAATGAGAAATGGGACGTAAAGGAACTGCGTCTGTCGGATTCCTTTAAGGAGAACAACGGGTCCCTGGAACTGTTAGTAAAAATAATTCATAAAGATGACTATAAAGAAAGCATTCTTGACGATTACCTGACATTTATTTACAAAGTGAAAGAGAACATGGAACTTTACGGGCGTGATGAGGAAAATATCCGTCGGTCGGTGCTGGAAGCAATCGGCTACTGCATTAAAAACAATATTTTAGCCGGGTACCTGGAGGAAAGGCAGAGGGAGGTGTTTGGGATGTTGATGAATGAGATATCGGTGGATGAATTTGGTGAAATCAGGGCAAGGGAAGCAAGGAAAGAAGGCAGAAAAGAAGGCAGAGAAGAGGGCAGAAGGGAAGTTATTATAAATATGTACAGGAAGGGTTATACTTTAGAACAGATTGCGGGCGTGACAGAAAAAAGCCCGGAGGAAATCAAAGCGGTAATTGCAGGCAGGGAACCTATGCTTACAATTTAGAATTCAAACATCGACACTGTTACAGGGTATAAAGATAACTTTAGGACAGGATCGTAAGGGAGACCGGGATAAGGCTCGAAAGACAAACTGCCGCAGGAAAGGAGGAAGGGGAGCTTGGCTGATTCCGAAAAACAGGAAGACAGGAAAGAGACACCTGAACACAAAAGTGTCCAGAAGCATAAACTGAGCAGGTACATCAACAGTAAGTACCAGGATTCCGTGTTCAAGGACCTGTTTAAAAGCAGGGAGTATAATGTACCCTATAAGGTAGACACGGCAAGAAAAAGGGATTACTTGAAATGTTGATTACCGCTAGGGGAAACAATATACGAGCGCTAGGCCTGAAATAACTATCCGGATCCCATGCCGTAGATATCTTGAAAAAGGAAAATACCCAAAGGAATGGACATAAGGGAGAATGGCTTCTTTACCAAAGGGTAGACATACACAAAAAGGAAGAAGCCCCTGAAAGCAGACAGCAGAGAAAGGCGGTGGATCCCCTAAAGTAGACAGCGGCCAAAGGCATAAAAATATCAAAAGCAGACATTCCGGTATTTTTAAGATCAAGGGCATCTGATACAATAAAGAATAGATTGGAGAGGATGCTATGCGTGAATACACGGCAAAGGAAATGAAATTACTTAAGGCAAACCCGTATACATTTAAAGTGACAAAAAATAAACTCTATTTCACGATTGAGTTTAAGGAGGCGTTCTGGACAGAGTATCAGGCAGGATTTGCACCCAGAAAGATTCTTCAGGATCTGGGATACGATCTGGAAA
>CANREH010000015.1 GCA_947629585.1 uncultured Lachnospiraceae bacterium
TTGTATCTGTTCCGATTTTGGGACAGATACAAACACTGGAGTTTACAAATGTGTTCTTAATCAGCAGACACTAATTAAACACAATATCATTACTCGGTGTATTGCCAATATAAATAGAATCCACATTTCTGATATTATATTTTTCATAAGAATGAAAGACAGAAAAAACTTCATTAACAATCATAGAAACAATTTCATTATGATTAGTCTGTATTTCCAAAACATCATCGTTCCACAAAGCTCCTGTATAATTTCTATTCTCTTTTTTAATCGTATAAGAGCCATTCTTGATCCGCCAGCGTCCATCTAATACTTCTAATTTAATCATTACATCACTTTTTATTTTAAAATAATCTTTTTCCAGAACAATCGCATAATCCGCATTATTTAAAGATGGTAACAGATATTCCTTAAAAGCGTCTTGTGAATATACAGATATAATTACATTCATCGGTTTTTCCCCTTATTATTCATTAATTTCTGGTTTAACGCATCATCCTGCTGTTTTTGCCTGTTGTTAACCAAATTTTTCAAATATTTTCTTTTCTCTTTTGTTAATATAGCTATTATTGTAATCATTATAAGAATTACAATCACTTCACAAATGATAATACCCGCATCAGACAGCAATACATCCATTCAAAATCACACCTTCTTTCCCAGGCTTTTTTTCCTATAAAGAATCCTTCATTTTTAAAATTTTTCGCAGAATATCTCCTTCTGCGAAATTCCCACAAAAACCCTTTAAATATCAGGAATTTCCATTCTCTGACCAGAATTCTGACCCTGAATAAAAACAGAGTTTCTCCAACTGTTCCTGTTTCATTTCAAAGGATGAGTGGACATATTTTTGAAGTGTAATCGATACGCTGGAATGCCCCAAAATCTCGCTTTGACCCAAATCCTGACCCCAAATAGCTGAAAAAATAAGAAATTTCATCATACTTCTAACAATTTTTTACAAAATTTTTGATCTAATCTTGACTATTATGCCTAAATATGGTAACATTATTTACATTAATTGTAATTTATTGATTCCCAAAATTCTCTTCGCAGAAGGAGATATTCTGCGAAAAATAAAGAAATAGTTATTTATAAAACATTTTGAATTTCCAAGACGAATTAATACAAAAAGAAAGATGATTCCATAACAATGCGGGAAAAATATCAGAAAAAAGTTGAAGAAAATCAGAAATATTGAAAGAGAATATGAAAACTGTGGAATAAATCAATTAAAGTGCTGCCGCACTAAGGAACTATAAGGCGTATATATTTCTTCAAGCAAACAGGAGGAAACTCCTGCGAGTTTCCTCCTGTCTTCCGCTTCCTTTATTTAACGGTTTGTCGCTTCCACAAACGCTTTTAATTTTTCCATCGCCTTGCCGCTGTCAATCATATCTTCCGCAAGCTTTACCGCATCCTCCCAAGTGACGTGCCTTGCGATATAGATGCCTGCCGCCGCATTTAATACAACGGCATTTCTCTTCGGGCCTTTTTCCCCGCTTAAGACTGCCTTTGTAATGGCGGCATTTTCTTCCGGCGTCCCGCCCACAAGATCTTCTTTCTTGCACCGTTCCATGCCAAACTGCTCCGGCTCTATTACATAGCTTTTATATTCGCCGTCCCGATATTCGCATACGGTCGTCGGCGCGCTCATGGAAATCTCGTCCAAGCAGTCCTGCCCATAGACAACCATGGCAGAATCCACGCCAAGCCCCGCAAGGACATGCGCCATCGGCTCTACCAGATCTTCACTGTAAACCCCCATAACCTGAAGGTTGGCATTTGCCGGGTTTGTCAACGGCCCTAAAATATTAAATACCGTAGGAATGCCCAGCTCTTTGCGGACAGGCCCTACATATTTCATAGCGGAATGATAAACCTGCGCGTGCATAAAGCAGATATTGATTTCCTCAAATACCTTCTCCATCTTCTCCGGCGCAAGCATAATATTCACGCCCAGGGCTTCCAGGACATCCGCCGCCCCGCATTTGGAGGAAGCTGCGCGGTTCCCGTGCTTTGCGACGGGAATCCCTGCTGCCGCAAGCACAAGCGCGGCCGTTGTGGAAATATTGAAGGAATTGGACTTATCGCCGCCCGTTCCCACAATTTCCAGGACATCCCCTGTGTGGCGGATCTTAGCGGCATATTTTCTCATGCCGACAGCAGATGCCGTAATTTCCTCCACGGTCTCTCCTTTCATATGAAGGGCTGTAAGATAGGCGGCTTTTTCAATATCCGACGCCTGCCCGCCCATAATCTCATCCATAACGGCAGAAACCATTTCTGCGGATAAATCTTCTTTATTAACAAGTTTACTGACTGCTTCCTTAATCACTGTAATATCCTCCTTAATACGCTACAATCTTCGGCATAATCTCGCTGCATTTTCCGGTAAAGGACAACGTTATCATCGGGTTATCCGGTTCCGGCACATCATTGATCGTAATAAAATGCTCTCCTCTGTAATACTGCTTTGCATAGGTGCCAAGCGGGGAATCCAATGCCGCACCTGCAAGAATCAGAGTATCTGCGCTGCTGACAGCCTCCGCCGCGCGGGAAATCTTTCCATTGTCAATACGTTCGCCAAACATGGTAAACTTCGGGTGGATCGCCACCTGGCAGTCCGGACAGTGCGGAACGGATTCCTTCGATTCGGCAATAAAAGAAGCGGTAAAATTCCTGCCGCAGCGAGGGCAGATATTTTTATGGATAGAGCCATGAAGCTCAATGACATTGTTGACGCCCGCCTCCTGGTACAGCCCGTAGACCGTCCTGGTAATGACCGCCTTTAACTTCATGTCCTCCTCCAGCTTCGCCACCGCTTCATGGGCAGGAGTAGGCACCAGCTTCTCCATCTGCAGTACATGCTCTCTATAATAACGGAAAAACAGATGGGTGCGCCTGGAAAAAAAGCCCTCCGTCAGCATTTCCTCCGGGGAAAAGCCATAGGTAATCTCAATATCATACGCCTTTTTTTCTGCGCGGAGATCAGTAAGCCCCGTCTCCTCCATCAGCTTGACACCGCTTAAAACAACGACATTATTGCTGTCTTTTAAAATCCTACGTGCTCTGTTGATTAATTCATCCATGTATCCACGCCCTTTCCTACTTTCAATTTCCGCTATTTATTATATAAAATTCCCACAAAAAACACAAGCCTAAAATCAAGAAAATTCATCATATTTTACAAATTCCCTCCGAAAAGCTTTCCCGCCATCTCCCCTTTAAGCTGCTGAATCTCCGCCTGGAACGCTTTCTGTTTTTCATAAAATAACAAATCCTCATTATACTGATAGAACTTATCGCACCCGTTCTCCATAATGAAGCGGACTGCTTCCGGACGCTCGGAAAGCTCCGTGATGAAAATCACCATTTCCTGGCTGCTGTGGAATGCCTCCTCCAGAAAATCAAAGGCATGGTCAAGCTCCGCCTTCACTTCCTCAACCACCGCAAGCCTTGCCTGCACCTGCCCGGAAAATTTCTCTTTTATCAGGGAAAAGCTCTCCTGTGCCGAAATTCCCGGAGAGCTTGCCAAAAGGCCGATATACTCCTGGCACAATCGGCAGAACTGATGAATAACCCGCTTTTCCTTTGGATCCTGAAAATCCGGATTTTCCGCCTGCTCCACCCTTTTTCTGCGCGTTTCAAAAAGGCTCTTTAACCTGGCAAGCGCTTCCGCGCCTGTCTGCCCCAGCGAAACCTTCCATGCCTTTAATAACTGGTGGAGCTCCTGCGTCACCCGATCCTGCGCTTCCGCCCGTTCAAAGCCCTCCTGCAGCCTTGCCAGGAAAAGGCCGATTACGCTTACCGCTTCGTCAAACGGCGCATTTTTCAGGCGCTCGACCTGTTCTTTCTCAAAATTTCCCTTAACAATTTCTTCAATATGATAATAATCCCGGTACTTCCGGCAAAGCTCATAATAATTTTTAAAATCAGAGGCGGTTTCCGGCATCCTGAGATATTCCAGCAGGAAATCCTCCGTGATTTCCATCCCCAGCTCCTCATAAACTGCAAGGGACTCCGACAGATCCTCCCAGCCCCTTGCCGTCACAAATTCCATCCCGGAAGCCTTCTGCTCCACCTGATAAAAGGCATCCTTTTTCAAATCCAGATACGACAAAATAACGCCGTGGACCCCGGCGGAGACGGCGTATTCCTTCCATGCGCGGTAATCCTCGGTAATTTCGATGTATTTCAGCCGATCAAGCGTCACCATGTCAAAATCCCGCACGGATTTATTATACCAGGGCGGATTTCCCGCCGTCACAATCACCCAGCCCTCCGGCAGGGAATGCGTGCCGAATTTCTTGCACTGTAAAAACTGCAGCATTGTCGGGGCCAGGGTTTCCGACACGCAGTTTACCTCGTCCAGAAACAAAATCCCCTCCCGGCACCCGGTTTCCTCCATCTTTTCATAGACCGAGCCGATAATCTCGCTCATGGTATATTCCGTCACAGAATAGATCTTCTCCCCGAATTTTTTCTCCCGGATCAGTGGAAGCCCAACCGCGCTCTGCCTGGTATGGTGCGTCATGGTATAGGAAACAAAGCCTGTCTGAAGCTCCTGCGCCGCCTGCGCTACCACCGCGGTCTTTCCGATGCCCGGAGGCCCGATTAAAAGAAGCGGCCTCTGCCGGATAAAAGGAATCCGGTACTCCCCTGTTTCTGTTTTTTTCGTATATGCAAGGAAGGTATGCTTCACTTCCTCTTTCGCCTGCTTAATGTTCATGCCCGTCTCCTCTTTTTCTTTCATTCTCAAAATCCACAGCTACCTTCACTGCCCAGGGCGGGATCTTTGGCTCCACAGCCTGGACAGCGGGGAGGATAAACGCCGACGGAAACGACGGCGGCTTTTCCGGAAATGTCCCCAGCCCGTCCGTAAAATACAGAAGCCCCCGCAGCCTGGAAAACTCCCCCGCCTCTATTAACGCTTCCAGATAAGAAAATACCGGGCGGAAATCCGTCCCGCCAAAGCCGGAAACTTTGGTTTCCCCCAGCAGCGCTTCCACATCCTTCCGGGAACGGATCACCCGATCCTTCTGAACCCCTGCATCGCACTCAAGGATATGGATTTTGATTTTCCGGAAAAAAGTTTCCTCCGATCGGAGGATCTGCACCGTCTCTTCCAAAAACCGTTTGACCGTTTCCTGAGACACCGAACCCGAAGTATCCACGGCAATGGCAAATTCGTCAATCCCGGAAACCTCTTTCATTTCCAAAGGCTCTATCAGCGGGATTTTCTGCTTTTCCCGCCCATAGCCATGCATCCCGAAGCAATAAGGGATATAGTCAAAGGAATCCGGATCAAGCCTTATCTCCTCCCGCACCACGGCAAACTGCTTTAAAAACTGCCGATAATCCTCGGTTCTTCTGTTCTGGATTCTTAACATCAGCTGCAGGCTTCCCGCCTTTTTTCCTATCCCTCGGTAAAGCGTTTCCATCGCCGTCTGTGTTTTTTTCGCAAGATCTTCCCACAGCTTTTCCGTCTCCGGCTGTTTTCCCTGCGGCGGCCGTTGGTTTTCCGGAGCCTGCCTGCGCCAGAAACTGTGGTCGTCAACATAAAATTCCGTTTTCAGCCGCTCATATTCTGCCTGTCTCGCAGCCATGACCTTTAACCTCCGGTAAACGCCTTCCGCTGTCAGCACAGGCAGAGAAGCCGCCAGCTTCCCATAAATCTCTTCCCGGTAAGGGGAAGGATTGGACAGGACACAGCCAATCCCCTCCCAGGAATCCATCACGGACTCCACCACAATATCACACGCCAGATCCCAGGCGGTTTCCTCCCATTCCCGGCTCCCGTCCGCACTTTTTTTCTCCGCCTTAAACACATGGCGGAACAGACAGTGCAGAAGGACATGAAGATAAGCCCGGTTTAGCTCTGCCGGGCTTTTACCATAAACCTCTAATAAAAATTTCGGATTATAATAAAACGTCAGTCCATCCGTCCCAACGGACTGCGTCGATAACGAAAGTTCATAAGAAAATCTGTGAAGCGGGGCCTCGAAAAAACGCATAGAAAGATAAATCTCATTCCTGGTTGAAACAAGAAGCTGCTTTCCCAGCCGTTCTAAACGCTCCCGATACCCGTCCATACCTGTCCCCTCACTGACTAACTACAATTCAAAATTCTTCTCTTTTGCAGGAAACTGCGTTTTCTGGTAATTTAACAGCCAGGCGACGCCTTTCCCCAGCCGGCGGCTTCCTGCCTCCCTGATAAATTCCGGCAGGATTTCCGCAGAAAACAGTCCTGTTTTTTCCAGCAAAAGAAACAGATCCCAATCCTCTTTTTCCAGCAGGGAAATTCCCAGCCTGACCACATTTTTCCGAAGGTAAGCCTGATACGCCTCCTCTGCCTCCTGCTGTAAACGGTACGGATAGGAAAGCCTGAGCAGCGCAATCTCCCCCAGCGTTTCCAGCGTCTCGCTTACGCAGGCGGAAGAAAACACAGAATCATACCTTCTGTAATCAACGTCTTTATCAAAAAAACACTGCTGGTATAAATATCCCGCCCCATAGCCTACTTCATTAAAAATCCGCGCAGGCTCATTGGCGACAAATTCATATTCAAAAGCTGGGAAATACAGACAGGCCGTATGGCTGCCCGAAACCGCTTCCTTATATGCAATCGTAACATGAACTGCATGGTTCTGCTCATATAAAAGGTGCTTTAGACAGGTATTCCCCGCTTCCGCTCTGCGCAGCTTTAATTCTGACAGGCTTTCGCAGTTTTTCAGCGCCCCGTCCTCCACCTCAAGCAGCCCTCCCGGAACAGAAATCTTCTTAAGCCTCCGGCAGTTATAAAAAGCATGGCGGGAAATGGTGCGCACCGAATCCGGCAGAAAAACCTCTTCCATCCGGCGGTTTTCCGCAAAGGCATAATCCCCAATCCGCACCACTTCTTTTCCGTCCGCCTGTTCCGGCACAATGGCAGAAATCCCGCTGCCGCGGTATTTTTTCAGAACAGCCTGATCCCCATCTATGATAAATTCAAAATCCCTGTCTATGAGCTCCATTGTTTACTGCTCCACCAATTTCATTTTCCTTAAAACTTCCCTCAGCTTTTTTAAGCTGACCGGTTTGTTGGCATATCCGTTGCAGCCGAGCCGGGAAGCCTTCTGGATATATTCTTTTTCCGTCAGCGCGCTCATCATAATGATCTTGCTCCGGTTCTTCTTGTCCACCTGGTAGTGCGCCTCAATCGCCCGCATGGACTCCAGCGCTTCTACGCCGTTGGTATTGGGCATCATAATGTCCAGACAGACCAGATCATAATATTCTTTCTTCTCGACTGCCGCAAGAAAAGCATCCACTGCCTCCGTCCCGTCTACGGCAATGTCAATCTCGCCAAACTGTTCTAAAAAATTTCCAATATATCTCCTGTTGACAAAATCATCGTCTACTATTAAGGCTTTCATCAATTAAGGCCCTCCTTACCTGATCATCATCTTTCCCGATATTGGTATCATACGCAATCTCCATCACAAAGGAAGTCCCTACCCCATAAACGCTTTCAATTCTTATCGTGCCGCCGATTTCTTCCATAGCATGGCGCACCGCATCCATTCCGACCCCCCTGCCGGAATATTCATCCGCCTGTTCTTTTGTCGTAAATCCCGGAAGAAAGATCAGCTCAAACGCCTCCGGTTCCGTATATTCTTCATAGGGCTTTGACAGCAGCCCTTTTTCTTCTGCTTTATCTAAGATCTCAAACATATCCAGCCCTTTTCCGTCGTCAGAGACACGGATACGGATGCCGGAACGGTTGCGCAGCTCCTCGATATCACGCTGACATGGCCCTTCAGCGGCTTCCCGGCTTCCCGCCGTTCCTCCGGCATCTCAATGCCGTGATCCACCGCATTCCGTACCAGATGGATCATCGCATTGGAAATCTTTTCCATTTTTGTTTTTTCAATCGTAAGCTCCGTTCCGAGCACATGAAATTCCACATCCTTCTTCACATTCGCCAGCATTGTCTTTACCGTCATATCCAGCTTTGCCGCCATCAGGGTAAAGTCGGTGGAATGAATCCTCCACAGCCAGCTATCCAGCTCCCGCAGAATCACCTGCGCTTCCGGAGGCAGGAGATTGGTATATTTTAAAAGACGGATATTAATATTATCCAAAAGATCCATTTCCTCCACAGGCACCAGGATATGCTTCGGGCGTTTCGCCCCTTTTTCCTCCGGCTTATCCGGTTCCCTGGCAGCCTCTTTCCCGCCCGTCGGATAAGGCTCCGGCAGATATTCCTCTTTCTTTGGATCTTCTTTCGGCTCTTCCTCGCTGCTGATATAAAAAAACGTCTCCTCCGGCTCTTCCTGCTCGAACGGCTCCTTCGGCGTCCCCTTTATTTCGGCAACATAGGAAAGGATGTCATTGGTCAGCTCTGCGCTGTCGCCGTCCGGTTTCTGCCCCTGAATTAATTTATGTAATTCTCCCTGGACAAAAGCAAGGCATTTTTCTATCAGCTCCAAAAAGCCTTCAAAATCCGTCACTCCGTTCGTTTCATCCCGATAGTAATAAAGCACCTTTTCTAATTCTCTTGCAGGCCTTGCAATATTTTCGTATAACATCATGGCAGCATCCGCTTTGATGGTATGGATATTCCGAAAAATCTCGTCTACCTGCTCACGCCCAAAAGCCTCCTTTTCTTTTCCTTCTTCTATATGATCTTCCAGTTCAGACACAATGGCGCTGACCTCTTCCAAAAAAATTTCCACCATCGGCTCTACGGTTCCTGTTTCCATGAAATTAGTCCCTTCTTAATTGACGTTGTATTTTATTAAAAATCTCCACAATATCCGGATCAAAGCTTAACCCTGAATTCTCGTTAATAATTTCCATGCTTTCCTCATGCGTAAATGCCTCTTTATAGCAGCGTTCCCCTGTCAAGGTATCATAAACATCCACAACGGACATAATCCTTGCCGCCAAAGGAATTTCCTTTTCCTTTAACTGGCAGGGATATCCTGTGCCGTCCCAGCGTTCATGATGGTAATAAGCGATATCTATCGCCATTTTAATAAATTCATTATGCTCCGAAGCGGCATAAATATCCATCAGGCTCTTTGCCCCAAGCTCCGTGTGCGTTTTCATGACATCCATTTCTTCCTCTGTCAGCTTGCCCGGCTTTAACAGAATCCTGTCGGGAATCTTGATTTTTCCGATGTCGTGGAGCGGCGAGGCAATTTCAATCGTCTCAATAAAGCTCTGCGTAATTTCTTTTTCAAACACCGGGCTGAACTGTAAGCTCTGTGCTAAAAGCTTGCAGTTTTTCCCGACATTTTCCAAATGGTTGCCGATCGATTCATCCCTGGTCTCAGAAAGCTTCGCCAGGGCATAAATCATATTTTTTTGTTCATTCTGAATCATTTTTAACTGATCGGAAACCATTTTATGCAGCCGTTTGTTGTTCTGCTCCAGAGTCTGCTGCATCTTGAAAATTTTGATATGGGTATTGACGCGGGAAATGACCTCTACCATTTCAAACGGCTTTGTGATAAAATCCACCGCCCCCAGCTCAAACCCCCTCTTTTTCTCTTCCGGAGCATCCAGCGCAGAAATAAAAATAATCGGAATCTCCTTTGTCCATGCCTCTTTTTTCAAAATCTCACAGAATTCAAAACCGTCCATATCCGGCATGGAAATGTC
Organism: uncultured Lachnospiraceae bacterium; assembly: GCA_947629585.1. Taxonomy (GTDB): domain Bacteria; phylum Bacillota; class Clostridia; order Lachnospirales; family Lachnospiraceae; genus MGBC100174. The sequence goes on from CANREH010000015.1 coordinate 9,652, forward strand.
CAGAAGAATAAGCTGCGGAAGGCTGATGCGCATCGCTTCCATCGCCTGTTTCGCGCTCGTGACCGGACGCGGAAGATAACCGGCTTTTTTGATAATTTCCGTCAGGATAACCAGATTGGAAGCTACGTCATCCACAATCAGGATATTGGCTGCCCTGGCATTCCCCCTTAAATCCATAGAATCTCCTCCCCCCTCTTATAAGGCAGCCTCCGCTTCTGCGATTGCAGCCTCCAGCTTATGGAACTGCTCCACTGATTTTTCATGATCTTCCTTGCGCACCGTCATCTCCAGCCGGAAAGCAAGACGCTTTAACGATGGATCGCCGCTTTCTACCAGCCGTTTTACGACGCCTGCAAAATTTTCCGCTTTTTCCCAGGTTCCCATGTCAATGCACAAAAGCATTTTTTCCATCGTAGCATGGATTTCTTCCAGATTATCTTTGGTTCCAAACTGGAACATCTCTTCTATATCAGGAGCATCCTCCTCTGCATCCTCCGTGGCGCCGACGCTCATCAAATGGGACGTCTCATATACAAATTTCCCGGAAGGAAGGAAGTCCTCGGTGCTCTCACCGGAATCCGCCAGCTTTAAATGCAGCGAGAACGAAAAGGTGCTTCCTTTGTCCTTCACGCTGTCGATGGAAATCGTTCCGCCCATCAGCTCTACCAGCTCCTTACAGATAGAAAGGCCGAGCCCGGTTCCGCCAAACCTCCTTGTAATGGAAGCGTCCGCCTGGTAAAAGCTCTGGAACAGCAGATCCTTTTTCTCCGGATCGATCCCGATTCCCGTATCCATCACCATAAAAAACAATTCAATCTCGCCGTCAATCTGCAGCGTTTTTGTGACCTGGATCGCAATCTGCCCGACCGAAGTAAACTTAATGGCATTGGAAATCAGGTTATTCAAAATCTGCTTAATGCACAGCTCATCCCCGATCAAATGCCTCGGGATATCATCCGCCAGGTTCATCACAAAGCGCAGCCCTTTTTCGTTGACCGCATTACTGTGAAGCCCCATAACCTGCTCCATCAGTGCGCGGAAATCAAATTCCTTTTCTTCTATGGTGAACCGCCCTGCCTGCAGCTTGGAGAAATCCAGCAGGTTATTGATAATTTTAATCATATTGTCACAGCAGTCCACAATAATCTCCAGCGTCTTTCTCTGTTCGTTACTCACCTCTGTCCCCAGCAGGTTCTTTGCATGGCCGAGAATTCCGTTCACCGGGGTACGGAGCTCATGCGTGACATTGGCGACAAAATCGTTCCGGAACGTCGTCGCCTGCGCCACCTCCTCTTTTGCCTTGTGAATATCCTTTAACGCCTCTTTCTGTACCGCCATATTCCAGACGGAACACAGATAGACTTCTTTCTCAATCCCTATGCTGCTGATCTTGACATCCACAGGGAAACAGGTCTGGTTCTTTCGATAGGCAGAAGAAGAAAATCTTCCTTTTTCACACAAATCAGAAAACTTAGTATCTTCTGTAATTAACTGAGGAAAAATATCGCCGATGTTTACCCCTTCCAGGGAAGGATAACGAAGCTCATCCAAAGCCATTTTATTGGAATGAAAAATAACGCCTTCCCCGTCAAAAAGAAAAATCAGCTCCATAAGCCCGTCTAATACTCTCTGGAAATTATGTTCTAACGATTCCTTTGTGTACTGATATTCCATTTCCTACCTCCTATTTTTTCTTTCTCTTTTTCTTTCCTGTCTGCTTTCCCTGCCGCTCTTCCATGACACGTTCCCTCTGCGCCCGGTAATACTGCCCGTAGTCTGCGCCGATCATGTTATACATAACCATCTGCCGGATCGTCTCGTCAAAAACCTCTTCATGGATATTGGCAGTCGTCATCCTCTTCAAAAGGCTCTGGATATTCTGTTTATATTCTTCTCCGTCAATCACCTGATCCCGCAGTAAGATCTGGTAACGGTGCCCTTCTTTGAAATACTCGCTGTACCGATCAGAGGTCGTATATTGATCATAAACAATAAATTTCAGGTTCAGCAGCTCCATGACTTCCTTTGCGCACTTTTCCGAAACCTGGATATCCGGTGCAATTTCATAGAGATTCTTCGCCTGCTGCGGCTGTCCCAGCTTATTCAGCCCAATATCATAATATTCCGGTATGTAGGAAGAAAAAATCGCACTTTTTAAGGACGGCTCTCTGAGCTCCAGATACTCCTGCCAGGAATTTCCCGGCACAGCCCGCTTATACGTAATCGTGCTGACCGAAGAAGCCGGAAGCACCAGCTTCCTTGTAGTTTCCTCCAGCAGCAGAAGATGGATTCCCCGTTTATCCTTCCAGAGATAAGCCGGACACTGCTTAATATCGTATTTCTTACTGTTATCAATCAAAATCGTAATATGGTTCTGTTTTACCTTATAATACTTTAAAAACATAACCACCTGTTCTTTCCCTGCGTCCTTCGGGAATACTTTTACCTTTTTAAAGCCCTTCGGCTTTTTCTTCTTTGGATCTTTCTGCATTCTTTCGGGAAGATTAATATGAAATTTTTTCAGGAAAGCGGAAAAGCTCCAGTGCCTTTTTTGCGTTTCCTGCTCCTGTGCCGGGGCGATCTCCTCCTCGTCCTCTTCATCCTCCTCCGGATTTTCTTTCTCCGATTCTTCCATGAAAAATTTTTCAGGAGAATCTTCCTCCTCCGGTATCTCTTCATCCGCCAGGCGGCTCAGCAAAAACAAATCCAGGCCAATCATGGCAACTCCGAGAACCGCATGGGCAATCGCCCGGTTCGTATAGGCGGATGCAAATAAAACTGCCGCCCCCGCAAATAAAAGGATGATTAACAGCGTATACGCCGCCAGCTTTTTATCGCCATAGCGGATCGTATTCCAAAGTTTTTTTAAAAATTCCATCTTTTCTTACCTCTTTTAAAAATCACGAAAACGATGATACCGCAGCTCTACGATATCGTCTTCTTTTTTTATCATATAGTCCTGCAGAAAGGAAAGAAGCTTTTCCTTGATAAACATGGCAGCATCTTCCATTGTTTCCTGTGTAATCGGCTCTTTTTCCGGCACAATGGTTTCAATAATGCCCAGCCTGCGCAAATCCGACGCCGTCATTTTCATGACCGTAGCCGCCTCGTCCGCACGCTTGCTGTCCTTCCATAAAATAGAAGCAAATCCTTCCGGGGAGAGAACCGTATACGTAGCGTTTTCCATCATCCAGACCTCATTGGAAACCGCCATAGCAAGAGCCCCGCCGCTGCCACCTTCCCCAATCATAATGGTAAGGATCGGTACGGTAATCGCCGACATTTCCGCCAGATTTCTCGCAATTGCCTCCCCCTGCCCGCGTTCCTCCGCTTCAATCCCGCAAAACGCTCCCGGCGTATCAACAAAACAGATGATTGGACGTTTAAACTTCTCTGCTTCTTTCATCAGGCGGAGCGCCTTCCGGTAGCCTTCCGGGTACGGCATGCCAAAATTCCGCATAATGTTTTCTTTGGTATTATGGCCCTTCTGCTGCCCGATGACCGTGACCGGCTGATGCCCGAACATGGCGACGCCGCCGACAATCGAACGGTCGTCCCGGAATGCCCTGTCCCCATGCAGCTCATAGAAATGGGTAAACAGCCGTTTCATATAATCAACAGCCGTCGGACGCTCCGCCCTGCGGGAAATCTGCACCCGGTCCCATGCAGAATAATTCTGCAGATCATTTTTTAAGCGCTGCTTTCCTTCCTCCGCCGAACCTGCAGGGATCATCTCGCTCTCTTCATTATGGAGAAAAAACTCATCCGGGGATTCCCAGAGCTGCCGGTTTTTATACTCCTCCAGTTCATCCATCACCTTTGCATATAACTCCGGGGTCTGCTTTGTCCTGGTATGCAGGCGCAGAAGCCTTGCCAGAATCCGCTTTAAATTCTGCCTGGTAACGACATTGTCAATCAGCCCATGCTCCAGTAAAAATTCTGAACGCTGGAACCCCTCCGGCAAATCCTGTCCAATCGTCTGCTTAATGACCCGGGGACCTGCAAACCCTATCAGCGCGCCCGGCTCGGCTAAGATAATGTCGCCCAGCATGGCAAAGCTTGCCGTAACCCCTCCGGTCGTCGGATCGGTAAGGACGGAAATATACAAAAGCCCCGCATCGCTGTGCTTTTTTAAGGCCGCCGACGTTTTTGCCATCTGCATCAGGGAAACAATTCCCTCCTGCATCCTGGCGCCGCCGGAACAGGAAAACAGGATCACCGGCTTTTTCTGCTTTGTCGCACGCTCTACGGCCCTGGTAATCTTCTCCCCGACGACATGACCCATGCTTCCCATCAGGAACGCGGTATCACAGACACCGATCACGACATCCCGCCTTCCGATTTTTCCGGTCCCGGTAATTACCGCCTCATCTAACCCGGTCATGCGCTGTAACTGCTTTACTTTGTCTTCATAACCGTGGAATCCCAGCGGATCGCCGTTTTCAATTCCGGTATCCCATTCCACAAAGGTATCGGGATCAAGCACCATCTCAATGCGTTCTCTTGCGCCTATCCTTACGTGATAGCCGCACTTCGGGCAGACGGAAAGATTTTCTTCCAAATCCTCAGAATAAACCAGTTCCCCGCACCCCGGACATTTCTGCCACATTCCTTCCGGCACGGCAGGCTCCTGCCCGTCCCCGCTGCCGCGGTCCTGTTCCGTCTCCTCCTCCACGGAAATATAGGTGGTTTTTTTGAACATATCCTTAAACGTCATTGTTTACCCCTTCTCTGACCAGCAGCCCGGCTTACATAGCAAAATAATCCTGGATAAAATGGGTGCTGATGTCTCCCGCAATAAATTTTTCATGGCTGATAATTTCATATAAAAAGTCCAGGTTCGTATCCACGCCGTCAATGATGATTTCCCCCAGCGCCGTCTCCATCTTCCGGATCGCCTCCGTCCTTGTCTTATCATGAACGATGACCTTTAAGATCATGGAATCATAATACGGCGGAATTTCATAGTCCTGGTAAACCGCAGTATCAATCCTGACGCCGTTGCCTCCCGGGATATGGAACCTCTTAACCGTTCCCGGACAGGGCATAAAATTCTTTGCCGGGTTTTCCGCATTGATCCGGCACTCCATAGCATGGCCGGACAGACGGATATCCTCCTGGCGGTAAGAAAGCGTCTCCCCCTGGGCAATCCGAATCTGCTCTTTTACCAGATCTAACCCGCTGACCATCTCCGTTACCGGATGCTCTACCTGGATGCGGGTATTCATTTCCATAAAATAAAATTCCCCGCTTTTATCTAAAAGGAACTCTACCGTGCCTGCGCTTTCATATCCCGCCGCCTTAGCTGCAAGAACCGCTGCAGAGCCCATACGTTTTCTCAAGTCTTCGTCAATAACCGAAGAAGGGGATTCTTCGATCATCTTCTGGCAGCGTCTCTGGATGGAACAGTCCCTTTCCCCTAAATGAATGACACTACCATATTTATCGGCAAGAATTTGAAATTCAATATGCCTCGGCGCAATAATATATTTTTCCAGATACATCGCATTGTCACCAAAAGCATTGACAGACTCCTGCTGCGCCGTATGAAAACAGGAAAGGAAGTCCTCCTCTTTTTCAACAATCCTCATTCCTTTCCCGCCGCCGCCGCTGGAAGCCTTGACAATGACAGGATAGCCGATGCTGTCCGCCAGTTTTTTCGCTTCCTCCGCAAGCAGCACCGGCTCTTCGCTGCCAGGCACCACCGGGATGCCTGCCGCCTGCATCGTTTTTCTTGCTTCGGATTTATTTCCCATACGGCCAATCACTTCGGAAGATGGCCCAATAAACTTAATATTGCATTTTTCACACATAGCGGCAAATTTGGCGTTTTCCGATAAAAAACCAAACCCCGGGTGGATGGCGTCCGCCTTTGTGATGACCGTTGCGCTGATAATCTGCTCCATGTTCAGGTAGCTGTCTTTGGAAGGGGCAGGGCCGATACAGATGCTCTCGTCTGCAAGCTGCGTATGAAGCGCTTCCCTGTCCGCCTCAGAATAGACAGCAACCGTCTTAATGCCAAGTTCCCTGCACGCGCGGATAATACGGACAGCAATTTCCCCTCTGTTCGCAATCAAAATCTTATGAAACATACTCTGGCATTTCTCCTTCTTTTAAATTTATCAGATGGGAGAAGACCCCCCCCTCTTTATTGTACTGCAAATGTCAGTTCCGCTATACAGGCTGTTTTCCCGTTTACCGTTGCTTTTGCGCTTCCCACCCCGATCGGGCCTTTTCTTTTGATAATTTCACATTCCAGCTTCAGGACATCGCCCGGAACGACTTTCTGCTTAAATTTTGCGGAGTTAATCCCGCCAAAATAGGCAGTTTTCCCCTTATTTTCTTCCATGCTTAAAATGGCGACCGCGCCTACCTGCGCCAGCGCCTCAATCTGGAGAACCCCCGGCATAACCGGCTCCCCCGGAAAATGCCCCTGAAAATACGGCTCGTTATAAGAAACATTTTTATATCCGACCGCCCTTACGCCCGGTTCCAGCTCCTCAATCCTGTCTACCAGAAGAAACGGCTGGCGGTGCGGAATAATGTCCATAATCTCTTTAATATCCAACATGTTCTCCCCTCCATTTCCTTACTGAATGACAAGCAGCGGCTGCCCGTATTCTACCATCTCGCCGTTCTTTACCAAAACGTCCGCCACAGCGCCGTCAAATTCGCACTCGATTTCATTCATCAGCTTCATGGCCTCCACAATGCCGATCACCTGCCCGGCCTTTACGGTATCGCCCTTTTTCACAAACGGCTCCGCATCCGGCGAAGGAGCGGCATAAAAGGTCCCGACAAGCGGGGAAACCACGACATTTCCTTTCGGAGCCTGCTTTGCAGAAACATCAAAGGACGGCTTTGCGGGAGCCGCTTCCCCGGGAGCAAACGGCGGCCTCGCCTCTCCCGGAGGAGGACACGGTCCTGGAGGAGGAGGACACGGACAGTCTTTTCTTAATTCAATTTCCAGCTCCCCTTCTTTGATAAAAAGCTCCCCTATATTCGATTCCGAAAATAATTTCATCATTCTTTCAATCTGATTGATATCCATGCTTCCCATTCCTTTCCTGTTACCTTTATTCAAATTTTTTTACGAGCAATGTTGCATTATGCCCGCCGAAGCCGAGGGAATTGCTGATGGCGGCCCTGACTTCTCCCCGGATTCCCTCGCGTACATAGTTCAGATCCATTTCTTCCTCTGTCTCTTCTAAGCCGACATTTTCATGGATATATCCTTCCTGGATGGATTTTACGCAGGCAATAAACTCCACGCCCCCGGCAGCCCCTAAAAGATGTCCAATCATGGATTTCGTCGAGCTGATCTTTACCTGCTTCGCCGCATCCCCGAAGGCAAGCTTAATCGCTCTCGTTTCAAATAAATCATTATGGTGGGTTGCCGTGCCGTGCGCATTGATATAATCAATCTCCGAAGGCATGAGCCCTGCCTCGCTGATGGCATTCGTCATGGCGCGCGCCGCGCCTGCTCCGTCCTCCGCCGGGGAAGTGATATGGAAAGCGTCGCTGCTTGTTCCGTATCCGGCAACCTCCGCATAGATCTTTGCGCCTCTTTTCTCTGCATGTTCCAGGGATTCCAGCACCACAATGCCAGCGCCCTCTCCCATCACGAAACCGCTTCTGTTTTTATCAAAAGGAAGCGAGGCTTTTTTGGGATCGACTGCAGACGTCAGTGCCGTCAGGGAACAAAATCCCGCGATCCCCAGCGGCGTAATGCAGGCTTCCGTCCCTCCTGCCACCATCACATCCGCTTCCCCGCACTGGATACTCCGGTAAGCCTCTCCGATGTTGTTTGTCCCGGTCGCACATGCTGTCACCACATTTATGCTTTTGCCTTTTAAGCCAAACTGGATTGCCACATTTCCTGCCGCCATATTGCTGATCATCAGAGGGATAAACAGCGGGTTCACCCTGTTCGGTCCTTTTTCCATCAGCTTCTCATGCTCTTTCTCCATGCTCTGCATACTTCCGATTCCCGAACCGATCGCGGTACCGACACGGTAAGGATCTTCCTGTTCCATGACAAGACCCGCATCCTCTATCGCTTCCTTCGCGGCGGCAACTGCATACTGGCTGAACAGCTCCATCCGCCTGGCCGCTTTCGCATCCATATAGTTCTTTCCTTCAAAGCCTTTTACTTCCGCAGCCAACGTCGCTTTATAGCCCTCCGTATCAAACCTTGTGATCCTGTCAATACCAACGGTGCCTTTCTTTACATTGTCCCAAAATTCCGCTGTGCTAAGTCCAATCGGCGTAATCGCGCCAAGCCCTGTAACAACAACCCGCTGACCCATAATACTCTCCTTTTCTATTACAAATTTCTTACTCTAATAACATCCCATGCCGCCGTCAACGCCAAGCACCTGGCCGCTGATATAGGAACTCTCATCCGAGGCAAGGAATGCGGCTGCATTTGCGATATCTTCTGTCTTCCCGATCCTGTTTAACGGGATCTGCTCCAGCATCTTTGCCTTTACCTCCTCCGAAAGCCCTTCGGTCATTTCTGTATCGATAAAGCCCGGCGCAATGGCGTTAACCGTAATCCCCCTCGATCCAAGCTCCTTAGCCGCCGACTTTGTCATGCCGATCACGCCCGCTTTGGACGCCGCATAATTCATCTGCCCGGCGTTCCCGATCACGCCCACAATGGAGGACATATTAATGATACGCCCCCTGCGCTGCTTTAACATCACGCGGGAAGCATGTTTGATGCAGAAAAACGTTCCTTTCATATTCGTGGCGACAACGGCGTCAAAATCCTCCTCCGTCATCTTCATCATCAGCCCGTCGCGGGTAATTCCCGCATTATTCACAAGAATGTCAATGGCTCCGTACTGCTTTACGATATACTGGATCATTTCTTTAACTGCGGCATCCTCCGCTACATTGCAGCCGTAGCTTTCCGCCCTGCCGCCTTTCTCCGTAATCTCTTTCACCACAAGCTCTGCCTTTTCCCTGCTTCCGTTATAATTGACAATCACTGCCGCGCCTTTTTCCGCCAGCGTCAGTGCAATCTGCCTTCCAATCCCTCGGCTGGCGCCCGTTACCAACGCGATCTTTCCTTCCAATGTTTTCATGCTTTTACGCCATCCTTTCCTTCCCTCTGTTTTCCATTACTGAAAAAGCTCTGCCTTTACTTTCTCAAAATCCTCCACGGTCGCGATATTCATAACCTTCTTTGTTCGGTCAATCTTTTTCATAAACCCGGTCAGCGTCTTTCCCGGCCCGATCTCAATAAAAGTATCCACTCCCATAGAAATCATCTTCTCCACGCTCTGCTGCCAGCGCACCGAAGACGATACCTGTAATTTCAACAATTCTTTGATGTTATCCGTATCGGTTACTTCCTGCGCCGTCACATTGGCAATATACGGCACTTTTAACGGATGAAGCTCTGTCTTTTCCAGTTCCTTTTCCAGCTTCTCTCCGGCAGGCTTTAACATTTCGGAATGGAACGGTCCGCTTACCTTCAACGGAACGACCCGTTTTGCCCCGGCTTCCTTTAACAGCTCCCCTGCCTTTTCTACCGCTCCGATTTCCCCGGAAATCACAATCTGCCCCGGACAGTTATAATTGGCAATCTGCACCAGCCCGTCCGTTACCTGTCCCAATATATCTTCAATCACCGGATAGTCAAGCCCCAGAACCGCCGCCATGCCGCCAAGTCCCTGCGGGACCGCCTCCTGCATATAAATCCCGCGCTTCCTGACCAGAGCCACGGCGTCCTCAAAACACAAAACTTTGGAAGCAAGCAGCGCCCCATACTCTCCCAGGCTTAACCCCGCATTCACATCCGCCCACGGAAACTGCTGCTTTTCCATAGCGGCAAGTATCGCCGCACAGACCGTAAGCATTGCCGCCTGAGTATATTCGGTGATATTGATTTCTTCGTTCTCCTCAAAACAAATCCTTTTCATATCAAATCCCGCAATGTCAGAAGCTTTCTCAAAGACCTCCTTACATTCCGGCATCGTATCATAAAAATCTTTTCCCATCCCCACATACTGCGCTCCCTGCCCCGGGAACATAAATGCTGTTTTACCCATTCCATTCTCCTTATCCGCCACAGGTTTCTTTGCCTTTGCGTAAAATCGGGGCTGCCGCAAGCGGCAGCTCCTTCCTCTGAACTGTTACATTTTATTTCAATTTCAATAATGTCTCTGCTTCGGAAAGCACTTCCTCCACAATTTCCTTACAGGTCTGGCGCTTGTTAATAAGCCCCGCAACCTGCCCTGCCATCACAGAGCCTTCTTTTACGTCGCCGTCCTGCACCGCTTTTCTGAGCGCGCCAAGCGTAAGCATTTCCAGCTCCTCTAAGGTAGCGCCTTCCTCTTCCATCTTTAAATACTTTCTTGTCATCTGGTTGCGGATTACGCGGATAGGATGCCCTGTGCTTCTTCCAGTCACGACAGAATCGATATCCTTCGCCTTAAGCAGCATATCCTTGTAATTGTCGTGTACCTGGGACTCTTCCGCTACAACAAACCTTGTCCCCATCTGTACCGCCTCGGCGCCAAGCATAAAGGCCGCCGCCATCCCGCGCCCGTCGCCGATGCCGCCCGCTGCGATTACCGGAATGTCTACGGCATCCACAACCTGCGGAACTAAGGTCATGGTAGACATTTCCCCGATATGCCCGCCGGACTCCATGCCTTCCGCTACAACGGCGTCCGCGCCGTATTTTTCCATACGCCTTGCAAGGGCGACGCTTGCCACCACCGGGATGACCTTAACCTCGGCAGACTTCCACATCTCCATATACTTCTCAGGATTTCCTGCCCCTGTTGTGACAACCTTAACCCCTTCTTCCACAACAAGCCTTGCAATGTCGTCTGCATACGGGCTCATCAGCATGACATTTACGCCGAACGGCTTATCGGTCCGTTCTTTTGTTTTCTGGATATAATCCTTCATCACCTCATACGGCGCGCTGGCAGCGCCAAGAAGCCCAAGCCCCCCTGCTTCTGAAACGGCGGAAGCTAAGTGATATTCCGCAACCCATGCCATACCGCCCTGAATAATCGGTTTTTCTATGCCAAGCAGTTCTGTTATTCTTGTTTTCATTGTTTCCATGCCCTTCCCTGTTTTTCCCCATTTGATAAAAAACCCCGAAAAAGAGGCGCGCGCCTGATCTTCGGAGTTTCTGAAGATACTATATTATGCTTCAATTCCTTTTTTTGCCAGATAATCCATAATCGCCTGCACGGTCGTAATATCTTCCAGGTCTTCCGATGGAATTTCTACGGAATATTCATCCTCTAAAGCCATGACGAGCTCAAATAAATCAAGGGAATCTGCGCCAAGATCATCTTTAAAGGTTGACTCCGGCTTAATCTCTGACGCATCAATATTTAACTGTTCCGCAATAATTTCCTGAATTTTTTCAAACATAAAATCCTCCATTCTGCCATTCGGCATATCCTTTATTCTTATTTTTTCACTGCCACTCTATCAGCACGGCGCCCCAGGTAAGGCCGCCGCCAAAGCCTGATAAAATAACGTTGTCTCCGCTTTGCAGCTTTCCATCTCTGTTTAAAGCTGCAAGCAAAATGGGAATGCTGGCAGCAGAAGTGTTCCCACACTCGGAAAGATTGATCGGAAACTTATCTATATCCACCTGCAGCCGCTTGGCCACAGACTGAATAATCCTGATATTCGCCTGATGCAGGATAAAATATCTGATATCCCCCACCCGCACAGACGCCTGTTGCAACAGTTCTTCAATACATTCCGGAACCTGCCGGACTGCAAAACGGAATACCTCCTGTCCTTCCATATGGACATAGGGAAATTCCACTTCTTGTTTTATAAAAAGATTTTCCAAAGGACGCCCCGAACAAAGCAGCGCCTTTCCTCTTGCACCGTCAGAACCCATGATCACATTTTTTATGCCATGTTCTCCTTTTCCAAGCACAACAGCTCCGGCGCCGTCCCCAAACAGGACGCAGGTAGAACGATCTCCCCAGTCCATAATCTTAGAAAGAAGCTCCGCCCCAATCACCAAAGCATGTTCTGCCATCCCGCCCTGAAGATAAAGGTGGGCGGTATTGAGTGCAAACAAAAATCCGGAACATGCCGCATTCATATCAAAGCAAATTGCATTGACAGCGCCTAACCGCTCCTGCAGAAGACAGGCTTCGCTGGGTGTAATACAGTCAGCCGTCACCGTGGCAACAATAATCAAATCCAGCTTCTCTGCCGGAATCCCACTGTTCTCCATTGCCTCCTGAGCCGCAAAAAAAGCCATATCCGTCAATGTCTCTCCTTTTGAGATATGACGCCTCCTGATCCCGGTCCTGGTGGAAATCCATTCATCGCTGGTATCCATATAATTTGCAAGCTCGTCATTGCTCACGGTATTCTCAGGCAGATAACTGCCTGTGCCTAAGATCGCTGTTGTCATATATCCCCACTTTCTATCCTATTTACAGGGTAAGGTTCTGCCATCAAATGGGATTTTCGCCGCTTCAACGGCAAAACAGGCTGCAAACAGCCAAATCAAGCTAACAGCCATGTTACCATACAGATATCTGCGCTGTCAGTTCTTGGAAAAGTATAAAACCTGATTCCTGGTTTGTCAATAGTTTCCTAGCGCAAAGTCTTTTTTGGAACCTGTGTCCTGATCCTGTTAATTTCTTCTTTCGCCCTGCGAAGCAATTCTTTTCTTTTCTGAACCTCTTCCTGATACTTCTTCTCCAAAGCCTCTTTTTCTCCCAGAAGCTCTTTTCGTTCGCTTTCATACTTACTCTGAAGAGTTTCCTTTTCCTTCTTCAGGCGCTCGATTTCTTCCTTCGAGCCGCTCTTCAGGGAAATCTGGAGCTTCTCCTGCAGATCGTCAATTTTCCCCTGCAGTACCGTATTTTCCAGACGGAAGCTTTCCTCCTGGCTGGAAAGCTGTTCGCGGAGCCTTGCTGCTTCTTCTTTATATCTGGCATTATCCGCCTTTGCAGCATCCGCCTGCTTTCTCGCCTCTTCGACCTCTTCTTTCAGCTTTTCTGCCTCTAAACGGCTCTCTTCCGCTGTCTGACGGTACTTCTCCGCCTCTTCCAGATATCTGGCAGCTTCTTTCCTGGTGTCTTCCAGCGCTTTTCCTGTCTCAGCTTCCAGCTGCTCTGCCTTCCTCTGGCTTTTCTCTGCCTGTTCACGATACTTTTCTGCTTCCGCCTGGCTTTCTTCCGCCTCTCTGCGGTACCGCGTAACCTGCATTTCCGAATCTGACAGCCTTCTGTTCTTCTCCGAAACATCTTTGTTCAGGCTTTGAAGCTCGGATTCCAGACGGACAATCTTCTTCCTGGTATCGACAATTTCCTGCCCTTCCATCTTCTGGCGTTCCTTTGCCTGCTCTAAGAGCTGGATCAGATCCTTTAACTGCCCCTTCTGCTTCTGATACTTCTCTGTAAGCTCTGTCAATTCTTCTTCCGCCTGCAAAACCTGTTCCTTTAACTGCTCTGTCTCTTTCGCAGAGTTGGCAAGTTCATCAAAGAACGCCCTTTCATCCTCGTCCTGCTGCTCTGAAGAAAACAGAAACTCCTCTTCCCTGTCAAGAAGCATTGATTCGTCTTCCTTCATTTCTTTATCCTCCTCCCATGCAGGTATCTCCTGCCTTATAGTGTCTCCCATGATTCTTTCAATGGCTTTGTCAAGATCAAAATCGTCAAACTCTGCCTCTGAAATTTCCGTTTCCTGTTCCGTCTGATTTCCCCCGGACCTATCGCCTACGATCGAAACAGACGCCGATTCTGAAAATTCCGGTTCTTCTGTAAATTCTATTGTGCCTGTTTCCTCTGGCTGCGGCTCTATGATTTCCGGCTCTTCTATTTCCGCTTCTTCTGCTGCTGTCTCTGTTATGAGCTCTGGTTCCTCTATGTTTGGTTCTTCTGTCTCCAGTTTTTCTGCTTCTGGTTCTGATAACTCCAGTTCTTCTTTTGTAAATTCTACCGTCTCTGTTTCCGGCTCTGTTATCTCTGGTTCTTCTATTTCTGGTTCTTCTGTCTCCGGCTCTATGATCTCCGGTTCCGTTATTTCCGGTTCTTCTGTCTCTGGTTCTATAATCTCTGGCTCTGATAATTCCAGTTCTTCTTTTGTAAATTCTACTGTCCCTGTTTCCTCCGTTTCCGGCTCTATGATCTCTGAATCTGTTATTTCCAGTTCTATGATTTCCGGCTCTGTTATCTCTGGCTCTTCTATTTCCGGTTCTACAATTTCTGGTTCTTCTATTTCCGCTTTTTCTGCCGTTGTTTCTTTTATTATAATCTCCGGTTCTTCTATCTCAAGTTTTTCTGGTTCCGGTTCTGATAGCTCCAGCTCTTCTTCCGTAAATTCTACCGTCCCCGTCTCCTTTATCTCCGGCTCTTCTGATAAAAATTCTACGATTTCCGGTTCTTCCGGCTTTTCCTCTTCTGTCTCCGGTTCCGTCATTTCCGGCTCTGTTTCCTGTAATTCTACCTCTACGGTATCTTCCCCGTCTATATAAATCACTTCATGCTCAAACTGGTTTCCTTCCGGTGCCTCCGCCTGTTTTTCCTCTGCAGGCGCCTTTTCTTCCGTATCCTTCTTCTCTTCTTCCGCCTTCTCCTGTTTCGGCGCTTCCACTTCCTTCTGTCCGCCGCCGGTCTTGGCGCCGGTTCTTTTTAATTCTTCCTCCGCATCCTCCTCATTCACAATAGAGAAATTTTCAAAGCTTGATTCCGTAGCTTCGTCATATCCCTCTTCATCCTCGACTTCTTCATCAAAAATCCATTTATGGACAAAGAAGGAAATTCCCATTGCCGCCGTTAATGCAGCCGCCGGGAATATAATCAAATAAAAATAGCCCGAAAAATCAAATAACATCTGGAGAATAATTACTATATTAAAGTAAATTGTAAGAAGAAATCCTCCATTTTTCCTGGATACAAACAAAAACAATCCCGACCAGATAGAAAAGAAAAAGAACATACACATAATCAGCTTCGGAAAAGAAGACTGAAAATTGGCAATCGTTTCCAGCCGGGATAAAATATTCAGGACAATGCCGCCGTCATCAATATGCTCAAAATTATAACTGCAGGAAGCTAAAAACCCCCCATGCTCAGAAAAATCAAACCCTTCCCCATTTAAAAACGCCCCGGCAGGGATCGCAATGCAGAATACCGCTGCCAAAAGCCCCGTAATCAAATCCTGGGAAGCCCTTCCTGCAAAATAAACAATCGGTATCATCAAAAGCGCAAACACTACCGACACGATATGAAAGGTCCCCACTTCCGCTTTGAGAAAAACAAATGGAATAACGGCAGAAAGCACCATCATGCAGACAACGCAGATAATCTCCCATACCCTGATATGCTTCCCTTCCGCATAAAAATCCTGCACAAGATCCCACTCCTGCGCCGCGCTTCCAATAATATAACATGCCCCGATAATAATTGCGATCAAGGCTACCAGAATCACTTTTAAAATCAGGTTAATCTCCTGTGACGCAAAAAATGCACTGATCACAAAGCTTCCTATATAACTGACAAAACACAGGAAAATCAGTATATTTATGTAATACAGGATATTCTTTTTTATTACCATATCTTCCTCCCGTTAATCCTCATTATCCTGTTCAGAATTCCCGCTCTCCGCAGCAGAAAGCAGCTTTCCCATCAGATTGCTTACACCTGTCTGGTTCTGTTCCTGATAATATAACTTTAATGTTTCTGAAACTGCATCGGCCAAATGTCCGGAGGAAGATGCCAGCAATTCCTGTGACGGGCTGACAGCCGCCGTTTCTTTCCCGCCTGCATCTTTTGCTTTCAGCTCCAAAGTGCCCGCCTGTGCCTTACGTTTCACAGAAGAAACCTCTGAGGAAGCGCCCGAAACCTTCACCGTAATATCCGGTACCGTAACTCCTTCCTCCATATAGCCAAGCACTTTCTTTATATAATTCCTTGTCTCCTGGAACGGCGGAACCCCGCCATATTTCGATACATTCCCGCTGCCTGCATTATATGCGGCAAGCGCAAGGCGTACATTGCCGTCATACATCTTAAGCTTCTGTGACAGATACTTTGCCCCTCCCATAACATTCTGCTCGGCATCAAAAGGATCGCTGACGCCCAGGGAACGCGCCGTTGACGGCATAAGCTGCATCAATCCCTGCGCCCCTGCATAGGAAACGCTTCTTAAGTTAAAATCCGATTCCTGCTTCGCTACGGCCTTCAAAAGCTCCACCGGAACATCATATTTGGCAGACGCCTCTTCAAAAATCTGGGCAAGCGTCTTTTTTCCGGAACCCTCCGAAGCCTGTCCTGCCTGCGCCTCGTCCAAAGAAACCGCTTTTCCCAGCACGCTGTCAAAATCCACTTCCGACACACAACTGCTCGTTGTCGTCCTTATCTGCGTTACACTCCCCATTGACTCTGTAACTGAACTAATCATCTGTTCACTCTCCATCCATTCTCTCATTCTGTATAACTTCAAACATACCCTTTTTATTATAGTTATGATCCCTTCTGTTTGTCAAGGATTAAATAACTTGACTTCCACAATGTGCTTATCACTATAGAACGAGATGAAACACGCTTTGCGAGTTTCACTCGTTATCGCGGCATTCGCCAAATTGACAAGCAAGCTTGTCAGCTTGGCTCATTGCTCGCGTAAATAACAAAAAATCCCCAGGCTGTCCTGCAGCCGGGAGATTTTTCATTTTGCCCACATATAAAAATATTAAACCAGCGCTACCGTTTCTCTTGCAATCGCAAGTTCTTCATTGGTTGGAATAACATATACTTTTACTTTGGAATCTGCGGTAGAAATCATCTTTTTCTCACCGCGTACCTGATTTGCCTCCGCGTCTACGGTAATTCCCAGATAAGTAAGATGTTCTAAAATAAGCCCTCGTACTTTTCCGTCATTTTCCCCGACACCTGCAGTAAACGCAATGGCGTCAACGCCGTTTAACGCTGCAGCATAAGCACCTACATATTTTGCCACCTGGTACGCAAATACCTGAACCGCATTGGCTGCAGCTTCATTGCCTTCTTTTGATGCACTGTCAAGATCACGGAAATCGCTGGACAAATCACCGGAAAGCCCATAAACGCCGGAATCCTTATTTAACAGCTTCATCATTCCGTCAATGTCCTTATTTTCTTTTTTCATGATATATTCCATAATGGCAGGATCGATATCACCACTCCTGGTCCCCATCAAAACGCCCGCAAGCGGTGTAAAGCCCATCGAGGTATCTACAGATTCCCCATTCAATACAGCGCTGATACTGGAACCATTTCCAAGATGGCAGACTATCATCTTAGACTGCTTTAAATCAAGCCCTGCCGCCTTAGCCAGTTCCTTTGAGACAAAGCTATGGCTTGTCCCATGAAAACCATAGCGGCGGATCTTGTATTTTTCATAATAACTAAGCGGAAGCCCATACATATAAGCCTTTTTCGGCATCGTCTGATGAAACGCCGTATCAAAGACAGCCACCATTGGAACCCCAGGAAGAGCCGCCTGGCATGCATGGATACCAATCAGGTTAGCAGGATTATGTAACGGCGCAAGCTCATTGCAGGCTTCAATTGCCTTCACTACCTCATCCGTAATGACAACGGAGGACGCAAATTTCTCCCCGCCATGGACAACGCGGTGTCCTACCGCCTTAATTTCATCTAAATGCTCAATGACCCCATGCTCCTTATCCGTAAGCGCCGCAAGCACCATCTGAATTGCCGTTTCATGCGTCTTCATCTCTGCTTCTATCGTTATCTTATCAAGTCCTTTTGCAATCGGCTTATGCACAAGACGTCCGTCAATGCCGATTCTTTCACATAAACCAGAAGCAAGCGCTTCCTCCGTCTCAGAATCAATCAACTGATATTTGAGAGAAGAACTTCCACAGTTAATAACTAATACCTTCATTTTATTTTACCTTCCTTCTACATATTATAGGTAAAAAACTCCTTTACCTTTTATAATAAAAAGTATAAAACTTTTCCTTTTCATATGCAAGCCCCGTTCTTGAAATTTGTTGTAATCAATTTTTTACTAAACTTATCATTTACAGCACTACCAAAAACTCTATCGTCTTCCCATCCCCGCTTCCTGCCGAAATCTTCCCTTTATGCGCCATGACAATCGCCTTCGCCGCGGACAGCCCGATTCCGTATCCTCCAGTTTCGGAATTTCTGGAGCTGTCCAGGCGGTAAAAACGCTCAAACAACTGATCCAGCTTTCCTTCCGGAACGGATTCCACTGTATTTTCCACCAATAATTCTGTTTTTTTCTCCCGCCGGTGCAGG
This sequence comes from uncultured Lachnospiraceae bacterium, assembly GCA_947629585.1. Lineage (GTDB taxonomy): Bacteria > Bacillota > Clostridia > Lachnospirales > Lachnospiraceae > MGBC100174. Next base: position 27,933 of record CANREH010000015.1, read on the forward strand.
GAAAGCACAATCTTTCCCTGTTTATCCGAATATTTCATCGCATTGTCAAGCAGGATAGAGACGAGCTGCCTTAGCATCGCCTCATTTCCGTGAATCAGGATATCCCCCTCGATTTCCCGGAAAAATGTTTTCTGCTGCGCCGACGCCACAGCCGTAAATTCCTCCGCCACATCCCTCACCAGCTCCGACAGGGAAAAATCCGTCATCTCCAATACCAGCCCCTCTTCGTCCATGCGGGATAAAAACACCATTTTTTCCGTCAGGGAGGTCAGGCGCGCAATCTGCTTTTTAATGCTTTCCGTCCACTCGCTCTCCCCGCTTTCCAGTTCCAGCACTTCGGTATTGGCGCTGATAATGGCAAGCGGCGTTTTGATTTCATGGCTGGCATCGGTAATGAATCTTTTCTGCTTCTCATAGCTTTCCGCGATCGGCTTCACGGCGCGCCCGGAAAAAACAACCAGCAGCAAAAAGACCAGCAGCATCCCGAGCAGGCTCACAATCAGGCTTGCCCAAAGGAAGGAATAAAAGGTTCCGATTTCCCTCTCGCAGTCCAAAAAAATATACATGTTATCCGTGCCGTAAGGAATCCGTTCATATTTATAATTCTTAAGATATCCTTTTGTTTTCCCTTTTTGAAACAGCTCTGCGGCATAATCCGACGCATTTTTTGTGGAAATAGCGGCGATCTTCCCGGTATTGACAGCCAGCACCGTTCCCCTGCTATCAAGCACAACCGTAAAATACCTTGTAGTAAACGGGGCTTCCGGCGAGATGCCGGGAGTCCTCTCTCTCCTGTGGTAGCCAAAATCCGGAAAATATCCTCCATTTTTTGAAATCATGGAAAGGATCTCTTCTCCATTTTTATTCAGTTGATAATAATTAACCGCATTAATAATGCCGACAATGCCAAAAAACACCACTGCGATAGAGCACATGGCAATGAAAATAAATTTTTTTCTTAATGTCTTAATCATCCGATCCCTCCAGGAAATAGCCAAGTCCCCTCGCTGCCTTAATCTGCACCTTTGCATGGACTGACGACAGTTTTTTCCTTAAATTGGACAGGTAGACCCATACGATATTGATTTCCGCATCGCTGTCAAAGCCCCATATTTTTTCCATAAACTGCTCTGCCGAAATGATCTGCCCCGGGTTCATCAAAAGCATTTCCAGCATTTGAAATTCTTTATTTCCCAGGCGGAGCGTTCCGGCTTCCGCAGATAACTGGGAGTTTGCCCGGTTTAAACGGATATCTTTAAATGACAGGACAGAATTCCCCGCCGGAACTTCGGCATTCCTCCTTGTCATCACCCGTATCCTTGCCAGCAGCTCTTTCATTGCAAACGGCTTGGTCAGATAATCATCCGCTCCGCTGTCAAGCCCTTCCACACGGTCGTCAATCCCCGATTTTGCAGTTAACAACAGCACCGGAACCCTGTTTCCCGCCGCGCGGATTGTTTTTAAGACGGTAATGCCGTCCACCTCCGGCATCATAATATCCAAAAGAACGGCATCATAAATACCGGATTCCAAATAGTCCAGGGCTTCCCGCCCGTTATAAACAACATCTACGGAATAATTGCTGTGCTTTAAAATAGCGGCAACTGCTTTCGATAAATCCTTTTCATCCTCTGCCAATAAAAGACGCATAACCTTTCCCCCTGTTTTGATCGCTTTATAAAAATACTAACCTAACCCAGTAAAAATTTCAACCATTTTTTCCTCCCCGCCGGGAACAGAAATAACAGTTACGAATAGAACCTTCTTGTAATCTCTCCTTTTGTCTGATATAATTTATAAAACACTTTGCAAAGGGGTTTTGTTATGAAATTCACCTCCATTCTTGGAAATACGCCATATGGCTTAAAGCCGTCCGAAGTTCGGTATCCGTCTTATTTTGATGATTTGAATCTGGATCAGGTGCTTGGAGCGATTCTTGCCGGGCAGGAGAATTACAAACTGGAACGGTATTTTTACTATCCCGCCTTTTCGGAAGCGGAGGTCATTTACCGAAAGGAAGTTTTCTCCGATCTTTCCAATGACCGTCTCCGCGCCGCCTTTCTTTCTTTTTCAGAAGCTATGAGAACATCAAGGAACTATATGGGCTGCCGGGAAAATCTCCTGCAAAGCGCAGATACCGGGAAAAAGAAAACGACAGGCTCCATTTCTTCCAAAACGGCGGCAGAAATCAAAGGCAGGCATTTTCTTTTCGACGCGGCAAAAAACTATTGTTCTGCCATAACAGAGCTTTCTGACGCTCTCACGCAGGAAAACCTCCAATCCGAAGGTCTTAGCTCCCTTTCTGCCTTTTTACAGGATTATAAAAAACAGACAAAATTTGACTCCTTATGCAGACAGACAGCAGAGCTTGATGCTTCCTTAAAAAAGCTTACCTTCCGGATGGAATTATCCGGGAACAAGCTGACGCTTCAGGAAGATTATCAGGATTTTGACGTAAAGGAAGAAATGAGGAAACGGTGCGGATTTTCCCCTTCCTCCAAAAAATCCGAAATGAAAAGCCCGTTTACCAACCTCTTAGAATTAGAGGATTTTGAAGGCCTGATTTTATCTATGCTCAAACAACAGCAGAAAGATATTTTCCAAAAATTAGAAGCTTTTGAAAAGGAGTTCCCTGAATTTTACGAACCTCTGCTTCTGGAGCTGGAAGAAGAAATCCAGGTATATTTATCCGCTCATAAATTTATCAATACCATGAGGGAAAACGGCTTTTCTTTTTCCGTGCCTTCCCCTGCTGACAGTAAAGCAGAAAGCCCCCGTTTCCTTCTGAAAGATGTTTACGATCTTGCGCTGGCATGGAAACATATATCTTCTCCCGCTGATGTGATCGTAAATACCGGGGAATTATTTTCAAACGAGCATTTTTTTGTGATTACCGGGCCAAACCAGGGCGGAAAAACAACGTTTGCACGCGCTGTCGGGCAGGCTGTTTATTTCCACCAGATGGGATTTCCCACTGCAGGCACCGCTTCCCGCCTTCCGGTCTTTTCCGCTCTTTTCACCCATTTTTTAAATGAGGAAGATGTCCAGTCCGGCGCAGGGAAATTAAAAGAAGAACTGCAGAGGCTTGAGCCGATGCTCCATTCTGAAAAACAAAACGGGTTTGTGATTTTAAATGAATTATTTACAACAGCCACAACTTATGATGCGGAAATTATGGGAAAACAGATTTTACAGGCATTTATGAAAAAAAATTTCTGCGGAATTTATGTCACGCATATCCAGGAGCTGGCGCAGGAACGGGACGGAATCGTCAGCCTTACAGCCCTTGTAGACAGAGACGAAACAACAAGGACTTACCATCTTGTGCGGGCTAAGGCAAAAGGGCTTGCCTATGCACAGACGATCGCCGGAAAATACCGTCTCAGCAGGGAAGATATTTTAAACCGGATAAAATAAAAAAACAAAAAATAAGCCGAAAAGGAGGAAAGCCATATGCACGCATGGCTTTTATTTAAGGATAAGGATACTGATACCGGAAACGGCTATCCGCTGAAAGAAGATCTGATCAAGGATCTCAATCTGGACATTGTATTTAAAACTATGGCGGACAATGACGAAACCACCCTGCAGATTCTGCGCACTTTATTTTTGCGCCCGTTAAAAACTGCGGAGGAAATCGCCTACCGCCAGGAAATTATTTTGGATATTGCCGGGCATCTGGAGCATTTTACCGATATCCACCATTTTCTCCGGGATGCCGCCGGGACGGCAAAAGAATACCGCACCTCCAACAACCACCGTCAGAACGGCTCCAAAACAGGGCTGGCGTCTTATTACATGGATAAATTAAAATGCCTTATCACACTGACGGAAGCGCTGCAGTCCTTTTACCCGTTTTTCAAAGCCGGGAATTATGAAAGCGCCGGAATGAAAGCCCTGCTTGCCCGCATGGAGGACGAGCTTCCGCCGGAACGCCTTTCGGCCATACGGGAATCCCTGCGATCCATTGAATTCTGGTTAGACGGCGGGAAGCTTGTCATCAGCGCGGCATTTACCGAAGGCATGAAGCTGGGAAAGTTTACAATTAACCAGGTTTCCAACCTTTCTTCCGGGCTGAAAACAAAACAGCTTTCCTTAAAAGAAAAAATCAGCAAACATTTATTAAAATTAAATGTTGCCGTATTAAACGAAGAGACCCTGCTGAAACAGGAAAAAATGCTGGAAGAATCCGCCGTCGGCTGGCTGCTTTCCGGCTTTGACGATTACCTGGAAGACCTTCTTTCCTTTTTTACGCAGTTCTCCTATGAAGCTTCCTTTTACCTTGCATGCGCCGGATTTGTAAAACGCTTTCAGGAGCTTGACCTTTCCCTGTGCCGCCCCGTGGTATCGGAGAGCTTTTCCTGCACGCAGCTTTACGAAATCAGCCTGGCTATTTATTTCCGGCACTGCCCGGTTACAAATTCCCTGGAAACAGAAAATAAACGCCTCTTTATTGTCACCGGAGCCAACCAGGGCGGGAAATCCACCTGGCTTCGAAGCATCGGCATTGCGCAGATATTTATGCAGTGCGGTATGTTAGTCCCGGCAGATTCCTATGCAAACGGGCTTTACAGCAATTTATTTACTTATTTTACAAGACAGGAAGACAGCGCCATGAACAGCGGGCGCTTTGACGACGAATTAAAGCGCATGGATAAAATCATGTCAGAAATGACAAAAGACTCCATGCTTTTGATGAATGAAGCCTTTGCCAGCACCACCGAAAAAGAAGGCTCCCTGGTTATGAGAAATATCGTCGAGGCACTCTACCAGCTTCATATCCCTGTTTTTATGGTGACGCATTTATTTGAATTTACCCGGCAGATGTTACATATATCAGAACAGGAACAGGCTTCCTCACACAAAACCCATATGCTGTTTTTAAGCGCAGGACGGACAAAAGACGGAAACCGCACCTTTAAAATCAGCCCCGACACTCCTTCCCCTACCAGCTACGGACTTGACCTGTTCCGGCAGTTTTTCCCGGAATCCTTATAATATTTATTTTTTCTTAACCCGGACGGATTTTTTGCCAAAAAACTTTTTCACACAGCGGTTTTTCCAGTTTTTCGGATTTTCCGTAATATCGGAATGAAAAAGAATCTCCGGCTTTACAGAAAATTCACTGACAACAACCTCTTCTTTTAAGGGATCTGTATACAGGAAATAACGCTCCCATGCCTCGTCATCATACTGCGCCGCTTCCCCATTGATAAGCGAATAAACAGCGCTGACGCTGGCAGGCATCTGTGTTATTTCCACGTTCGTGCTGCCTCCTTCGTCAACATCCGCCTGAATGGAAATGTTTCCTGCTGTCGTAAAACAGATTAACAAAAAGCAGACTGCATAAAAGACAATAATATAGTTCTGGTAAAAAAGGCGGAGCTTTTCCTCTATAAGCTTTCCCGTCTTTGTTTTCCCAAAATACCCAATCCAGTAAAATAAATTCGTAATTACCATGACAAAACAGCTAAAATAAATAATATTCATAATCCGGTACGGTATTTTCAGGCCCTGTGCATAAATCACCGGCGTAATCTGGGAAGAATACAGACAAATGCTGAAAAAAGTTACAAGCGCCGGATAACGGAAAGAAAAACTGCTTTTTCCGCTGATAAAAAACAGCACCGGAATGCAGGTGAGAAATAAAAGGAGCACCGGAAGCTTAACACAGTTCCCAAAGCTGTAAAAGCCATACACAAAAGAAAGCAGGACTGCCAGAACCGGGTTCATGGCCTTCCCGACTTCCTCCTGCCTTACCGCATTTCCCGGAGCCAGCACTGCCGTCAGAAAACCAGCCGCGGCGCAGAGAAATACCAGCAAAAAATAAACCTTTAATTTTTTATTCCCTGATTTTTGCAAAAATAACAAAACACAGGCAAAAAACAGAATTTCCACTGTGATCAGGGAAGTGACATAATTTCCTCCGCAGGTAAAAAACGCCAGAACCATGCAGAGAAAAAGCAGGAAACAGGAAACCGCCCTCTTTTCTGTACGGTATAAAAAAATCAGCAGGGCAAATAATAACATTTCCAGGGAATAAAAAAAGGTATACGTAATCCCTCCATTATACCAGTAAAAAGAATCCGCCGGTACATGGGTAAACTGCACCGCTCCCAGGCTTAACAAAACCGCAGGGAGCCATCCCTGCCAGAAGGAAGCGCAGAATAATTTACAGAAAAACGCCATATAAAAGAACATGCTGCCAAGCACAAAGGAGCTTAACAACACTGTGGTAGTCAGGAAATAATACTGCTCCCCAAACACCGCCGGCTGAAGGCGCATCAAAAATACCGACGAAAAGGTTCCCTGCCATGTCTGATAGGTATGCCCCGTCCTCTGCCACGCATCCTTCAAAACCTCTGCAAAAGATCCCGTCGCCTGAAATACCTGCGCCGCAAACTTTCCATAGCTGTAATCGTCCACGCTGGGATGTGCATAGCCGGAAATGATATAGAGCGGCAGCAGAGAAAGCGCCAGCACAAAAAAGAGCATGATGCCCAGCTTTTTTTCCTTTTCCTGCAAGCCTCTTCCTCCCCTCTTTTTTCCCGCTTTCCTGCCTTAAGAAAGCTCTTTTTCCGCCAGCTTCAGTGCTTCCGCTACCACATGGTGCATATCAAAATACTGATACATCCCCAAGCGTCCGCCGAAAATCACCTTATTCTCTTTATCTGCAAGTTCCCTGTATTTCTGATACAAACCATTATTTTTATCGTCATTCATCGGGTAATACGGCTCGTCCCCATGCTGCCATTTTGCCGGATATTCTCTGGTAATTACCGTCTTTGGCTGCGTCCCGAATTCAAAATGCTTATGCTCAATAATTCTTGTATACGGCACTTCATACTCCGTATAATTGACTACCGCATTCCCCTGGTAATTTTCCTCGTCAAGCACTTCCGTCTCAAACCGGAGGCTCCGGTACTCCAGCTCCCCAAAGCAATAATCATAATACTCGTCAATCATGCCGGTAAAGATAATCTTATCCGCTTCTTTTTCCAGTTCCTCTTTATGCCGGAAATAATCCACCGAAAGCCGGACCTCAACGCCTTCTAACATCTTCTCCGCCATCTTGGTGTAACCGCCCACCGGGATTCCCTGGTAAGTATCATTAAAATAATTATTGTCATAAGTAAAACGGACCGGGAGACGCTTGATAATAAATGACGGAAGCTCTGCCGCCCTCTTCCCCCACTGTTTTTCCGTATAGCCTTTTACCAGCTTCTCATAAATATCCTTTCCGACAAGGCTGATCGCCTGTTCTTCCAGATTTTTCGGCTCTGTAATGCCCGCTTCCTTTTTCTGCCTTTCAATAATTTCCTTCGCTTCCTTTGGCGTAATTACGCCCCAGAGCCCGTGGAAAGTATTCATGTTAAACGGCATATTGTAAAGCTCGTCCCGATATCTTGCCACCGGGGAATTGGTGTAGCGGTTAAACTCCGCAAACTGGTTCACATAATCCCATACTTCCTTATTGCTCGTATGGAAAATATGCGCCCCATACTGATGGACCTGAATCCCCTCGATTTCCTTTGTGAAAATATTGCCGCCAATGTGATCCCGCTTATCAATCACAAGGCAGGTTTTCCCGCGTTTTTTCGCCTCATGCGCAAATACTGCGCCAAACAATCCCGCCCCTACAATCAAATAATCATACATCGTTTTCTCTTCCCTTTCTGTAAATTTGTTATATTTTAACACTTTTTTTCTTATTTAGCAAGAGCCATTGTATTTTCCACCCTTTTCCTTTATAATATCCCTTGTGATTATTGTATGACAAACCAAAGGAGGATTTTTCTATGTCTCAGAGAACAGACATTCACAAGGTACTCATTATCGGTTCCGGCCCTATCATTATCGGCCAGGCATGTGAGTTCGACTATTCCGGCACGCAGGCCTGCAAGGCTTTGAAAAAGCTCGGCTATGAGATTGTGCTGGTTAATTCCAACCCGGCTACGATTATGACCGATCCGGAAATCGCGGATGTGACCTATATTGAACCATTAAACGTAAAGCGTCTGGAGCAGATTATCGCAAAGGAACGGCCGGATGCCCTCCTGCCGAACCTCGGCGGGCAGTCCGGGCTCAACCTGTGCGCAGAGCTGTCCAAAAAAGGGATTCTTGAAAAGTATCATGTGAAAGTCATCGGCGTTCAGGTAGACGCGATTGAGCGCGGGGAAGACCGGATTGAATTTAAAAAGACGATGAACAGGCTCGGCATTGAGATGGCAAGGAGCGAGGTTGCTTACAGCGTGGACGAGGCGTTAAAGATTGCCGATGAACTTGGCTACCCTGTTGTGCTGCGCCCTGCCTATACCATGGGCGGCGCCGGCGGCGGGCTTGTCTATAATAAGGAAGAATTAAAGACGGTCTGCGCCAGAGGCTTACAGGCAAGCCTGGTCGGTCAGGTACTTGTGGAAGAATCCATTCTCGGCTGGGAAGAGTTAGAGCTGGAAGTAGTCCGCGACAAAGACAACAACATTATCACGGTCTGCTTTATTGAAAACATTGACCCGCTTGGCGTCCACACCGGGGACTCTTTCTGCTCCGCCCCGATGCTAACCATTTCCGAAGAATGCCAGAAGCGGCTCCAGGAGCAGGCTTACAAAATCGTGGAATCCGTTCAGGTGATCGGCGGCACCAACGTGCAGTTTGCCCACGATCCTGTAACCGACCGTGTGGTCGTTATTGAAATCAACCCAAGAACCTCGCGTTCTTCTGCCCTTGCTTCCAAAGCAACCGGTTTCCCTATCGCCTTGGTTTCCGCCATGCTCGCCACCGGGCTTACCCTGAAAGAAATTCCATGCGGAAAATACGGTACCTTGGACAAGTACGTTCCTGACGGCGACTATGTTGTTATTAAGTTTGCAAGATGGGCATTTGAGAAATTCAAAGGCGTGGAGGATAAGCTTGGCACCCAGATGCGCGCGGTCGGCGAAGTTATGAGCATTGGAAAAACCTATAAAGAAGCGTTCCAGAAAGCAATCCGCAGCCTGGAAACCGGACGCTACGGGCTTGGGAACGTCAAAGATTTCCGTGAAAAATCCAAAGAAGATCTGCTTCGGATGTTAATCACTCCGTCCAGCGAACGCCATTTTATTATGTATGAAGCCCTGCGCAAAGGCGCATCGGTAGATGAGATTTTTGAAATCACGAAAGTAAAGCATTATTTCATCGAACAGATGAAAGAGCTTGTGGAAGAGGAAGAGGCGCTGGCGGCAGGCAAAGGATCGCTTCCGTCGGACGAAGCTTTGACAAAAGCTAAAAAAGACGGTTTCTCCGACAAATATTTAAGCCAGATTCTGGAAATTCCGGAAGAAGACATCCGTAACCGCAGAATCGCGATCGGCGTAGAAGAAGCCTGGGAAGGCGTCCATGTCAGCGGGACTAAGGACAGCGCTTACTATTATTCTACCTACAATGCCGCCGACAAAAATCCGGTCAATACAGACAGGCAAAAGATCATGATCCTCGGCGGCGGCCCAAACCGGATCGGGCAGGGAATTGAATTTGACTACTGCTGTGTTCACGCTTCCCTCGCCCTTAAAAAGCTCGGTTTTGAAACGATTATTGTCAACTGCAACCCGGAAACCGTTTCCACCGACTATGATACCTCCGACAAGCTTTACTTCGAGCCGCTGACACTGGAAGATGTCTTGAGCATTTACAAAAAAGAGCAGCCTGTCGGCGTGATTGCGCAGTTCGGCGGGCAGACGCCTCTTAATCTGGCCGCAGAGCTGGAAAAAAACGGCGTCAGGATCTTAGGCACTTCCCCGTCCGTGATCGATTTGGCGGAAGATCGCGACCGTTTCCGTGAAATGATGGAAAAGCTCCATATCCCTATGCCGGAATCCGGCATGGCGACCACGGTAGAAGAAGCCCTTTCGATTGCAGGTTCGATCGGCTATCCTGTCATGGTGCGCCCTTCCTATGTTCTTGGCGGGCGCGGCATGGAAGTAGTCTATGACGACGAAAGCATGAAGGATTACATGAAAGCGGCTGTCGGCGTGACGCCGGACCGCCCGATTTTAATCGACCGTTTCTTAAATCACGCTATGGAATGTGAAGCCGACGCTATCAGCGACGGGACCCATGCTTTTGTCCCTGCCGTTATGGAGCATATTGAGCTTGCAGGCGTCCATTCCGGCGACAGCGCATGTATCCTGCCGTCTGTCCATATTTCCGATAAGAACGTGGAAACCATCAAGGAATATACCAGAAAAATTGCGGAAGAAATGCACGTCCAGGGGCTTATGAATATGCAGTATGCGATTGAAAATGACAAGGTTTATGTCCTGGAGGCAAATCCGCGCGCTTCCCGTACCGTACCGCTTGTTTCCAAAGTCTGCAATATCCGCATGGTGCCTCTGGCAACCGATATCATCACCTCGGAAATCACAGGACGCCCATCCCCGGTAGCAGGCTTAAAGGAACAGAACATTCCTTACTATGGAGTAAAAGAAGCCGTATTCCCATTCAATATGTTCCAGGAGGTTGACCCGATCCTCGGGCCGGAAATGCGCTCCACCGGGGAAGTTTTAGGACTTTCTACCTCTTACGGCGAAGCCTTCTGCAAGGCGCAGGAAGCGACGCAGTCCAGCCTTCCATTAGAAGGAACGGTGCTGATTTCCGTCAATACCAAAGACAAGGCGGAGATTGCGGAAGTCGCAAAGATCTTTGCTGAAGACGGCTTCAAGATTATTGCCACCGGCTCTACCTGCGACGTGATTAACGAAGCAGGGATTCCGGCGGAAAAAGGGAAGAAATTATACGAAGGGCGTCCGAATATCTTAGATATGATTACCAACGGGCAGATTGATCTCATTATCAACTCCCCGATAGGGAAAGACAGCGTCCATGACGACAGCTATTTAAGAAAAGCCGCCATCAAAGCAAAGATTCCTTACATGACGACGATTGCTGCTGCCAGGGCGACCGCCGAGGGCATCCGCTATGTTAAAGAGCATGGCAATGAAAACGTAAAATCCCTGCAGGCACTCCACGCGGGAATCCATGCGAGATTTTAGCCGTTTCAGCAGCGAAACAGGCGTCGAATCGGGCTGATGGCTGAACTGTTCGTTATCGCGGCATCCGCCAAGCTGACAAGCACGTTTGCCAGCTTGGCTCATTGCCCGCGTAAATAAAAGATACCCCAAATAATGGGGTATTTTATTTTTTCTTCCTGAACAGTCCAAGCAGCCTGCCCAACAGTCCGCTCCTCCCTGCTCTCTGCATCTCTTTTAAATTTTCTTCCATCTCATCCGCCCGTTTCCGGTAGACATCCGGGTATTTTTCCTGTAATTTCCGGTACAGCTCCAAAGCCTTCCGATATGCTTCTATGGATTTCTGCGTCTGCTCTGTTTTCTTATACAAAGCCCCCAAGTTGCCGAAAGCCATCGCGATATCCGGCTCGTATGCCTGATCGTTTTCCCGTGCCAGCCTCTCATAAATTGCCAGAGCTTCCTTATAATTGTTTTCTGCTTTCTCTGCATTCCCCAGCGTATGGTACAGCACTCCCAGGTTATGGTAAGTATTGGCAAGGTAAGAGCTATGAAACCCGGGATTTTTTTCGGCAAGCTTTTTCCTGATTTTCAGGGCTTCCTGGTATCCCTGTTCCGCCAGGGAATACTGCCCTGTTTCCTCATAAACGGTAGACAGATTATTATATACCATAGCAATCTGCGGATCATAACCGCCCTTTAAGCTTCCCGCCATCTTTTTATAGATTTCCAGTGCCTCCTGATAACAATGCTTTGCTTCCTCAAAAAGCCTTGTCCGGCAGTAAAGCCCGCCAATGTCGTTGCAGGTGTCCGCAATCTTGGGCAAAAACCGCCCCGGGTTCTGCACCGCAAATTTCCGCCGGATCTCTAACGCCTCCTGCAGATGCTCTGCCGCCTCCCGGTACCGTCCCATTCTCCAGTACAAAACCCCAAGATCATTACAGATCGTCGCCACAAACGGCTCAAAGTCAGGGGCATTGATATTACCTGAGACAATCCTCTTTACCACCATGCTTCTGCCAATCTGCAGCGCCTCCCGATAAGATTCCTCCGCTTCCGAATACTTATTCATGCTGCGGTATAAATCCGCAAGCTCATAGCTCATCTGGATTAAATTAGAATCAAAGACCTCCGGATACAGCAGGGACAGGATACGGTTATACTCTAAATTTTCTTTATAAAGCTCTTCCGCCTTCTGGTACTTTCCCTCCCTGCGGCATACATGCGCAGCTCCTACTCCTGCT